>URPI01000218.1 GCA_900549705.1 uncultured Eubacteriales bacterium | reverse complement strand
TTGGATTTTTCGCTGCGGAGATAGGCAAGGTCGGTTTTGGGTTGGGTCATGGCATCACTCCTTATTTCTTGTAATTTCAAAATAACTTGTCACAAACAAGCAATTGTGTCCAATCATATCTAAGAAATGCACTGGCAGCGCGGGGCAAGGACATATATTGCTTTTTTATTCGATTTATCGATCCGTCACTTGCAGCACACAGGCGCAGAAGCCCGGTGCAGGCTGATAGCAGTAAATCGTCAGATACTTGCCGATTTCCGGGCTGTAATCGTGTAAGACTGCAAAGTGTCTGATTTCCGTTCAGGATAATATTTGCTCTATATTGACAAATCGGCATTCCGCGAGTATAATCATCAACAAGTAGAGTGTCACTCTACGAATGAGAGCAGTGTAATAAAAACGGAGTGATGAGATGCCAAGAAACATTGAACGTGATAAGCGCGAAGCTGACCGACGGAAAAATCAGTTGATCGAAGCGGGATTCCGACTGTTCTCTCAGAACGGAATCGAAACTGTTAGCCTGCAAAAAGTGGCAGACGCTGCAAATGTCAGCCCTGCAACGATGTACAAATATTTTCTGACGAAAGAAAAATTGCTCATCGCCATCAGTGCAAAGGTGTGGGATGAAGTATGGCAGGAGGCTCTGGGAGACCCCGGAACCAATCACTTTGAGCATTTTACTGCTTATCAGGGCATTGAGTTTTACGCCGATAGGATGATTGCTTTGTACAAGAACCGTCCGGAAGTACTGCGATTCAGCGGTGAATATAAAACCTATATGAACCGCCGCGGAAATATGGAGGATAAGCAGCTCCGGGAACATCTGGATGTACTCAAACCCATGCAGCTCCTGTTTCATGGAATGTATGAGCGGGCAAAAGTTGATGGCAGCATCCGCACGGATATCCCGGAAGAGGAAATGTTTATCACATCATCTATCACGATGCTGAGCATGGCAGAGCGATACGCACAAGGGCTTGTATGGCTCAATGACCCCAAAGATGACCATACCCAGGAACTGCTTCATCTGAAAGAGATGCTGCTGCTATGGTGCCAGGGAGAAAAAACAGGCGGCGAAGTATAATGCAGGAAAGTGAGGGAGTGCTGTGTATGAGGGTGTCGTTTCGCATTGCACTGGCGGGACAGGTCATTGGTGTTTCGGCGCTGTATGAGCAGACCCGCACCTTTTGCAAAAATTATCTGACCGATGCACCCGCATCGTTTGAAGTCGCAGTCACTCCCGCTGATATTGCGTTTGAACGAGAAAAAAACGACCGGGAAGCTGCGGTGGAAGGACACGCGCCGGGGAACTTCTCCGATGAATATCTGGAAACGCTGGCACTGTACCGCAAAATCGTAGAGCGGCTTTTAGAATGGGACACCCTGCTGTTTCATGGCTCCTGCATCAGCGTGGACAGCAAAGCCTACTTGTTCACCGCCAAAAGCGGCACAGGCAAAAGCACCCACACCCAGCTTTGGAAAAAGCGGTTCGGTGAACGGGCAGTGTTCATCAACGATGACAAGCCCCTGCTAAAAATCAGCGCACAGGGCGTGACTGTTTACGGAACGCCGTGGGACGGCAAGCACCACCGCAGTACCAACACCTCCTGCCCGCTGAAAGCTGTCTGCATCCTGACCCGCAACACAGAAAACTCAATCCAGCGCATCGACAAAAAGGCGGCATTACCCATGCTCTGCCAGCAGAGCTACCGCCCATGTTCCCCGATTGGGACACAAAAAACGCTGGCTCTGGTGGATCGGCTGGGCAGCAGCGTGCCGCTGTACCGGCTGGGCTGCAACATGGAACCGGAGGCTGCACTTGTGGCTTACCACGGGATGAATCAATAGGAGGAGCACTGCAATGCAAACCATTTTGCCGCCGTCCGGCAATACAATCAAAATATTGGGCAAGGCTCGTCCTGCGGAACAGGGCCTGCGCTGGATGACATACGTTGTTGCTCAGCCGGTCGAAGGCGGGGTGCTGGTGTTCCATACCCTCACACGGGCGCTGCTGCTGCTCACGCCGGAAGAATATGCCGCGCCGGACAACCTGCCCGAACTGCGGGACGGCTGGTTTCGCGTACCGCAGGAGATGGACGACCAGAAATATGCCGACCATGTGCGGTTTATCCACCGCACAATGTGGAAGGAACCGGAGCATATTACAAGCTATACCATTTTTACCACAACGGACTGCAACGCCCGGTGCTTTTACTGCTATGAGATGGGGCGTTCCCGCATCCCCATGAGCGCGGAGACTGCCCACAAAGCAGCGGCATATATTGCAGCGCATTGCGGCGGCGAAAAGGTCCATCTGCATTGGTTTGGCGGTGAACCGCTTTTTAATAAGCAAGTCATTGATATCATCTGCACCGACCTTGCTGAAAAGGGCATCGTGTACGAATCCATGATCATCTCCAACGGATACCTGTTTGACGGAGCTACCGTAGAACAAGCGGTTTCCCATTGGAAGTTGAAGAGTGTGCAGATCACGCTGGACGGCACGGAGGAAATTTATAACCGCAGCAAGGCATTTATTTATAAGGATGGCAAAAGCCCCTATCAGGTGGTACTGGCAAATATCCAGCGTTTGCTGGATGCAGGGGTTTCCGTCCATATCCGGCTGAACATGGACGAGCACAACGCCGATAATCTGATGGAACTGGCGGATGAACTGCACGAGCGCTTCGGAGGCAAAGGTAAATTTTCGGTTTACAGCCATACCTTGTTTGAGTTTGCAGGCAGCAAAGCACATATCCGTGCCCAAGAAGAACGGCGCCAACTTTATCAAAAACAGCAGAAGCTTCGCAAAAAACTGGACGATTGCGGAATCGGAGCATCGTACTATTTGCGCCAAAAACTGCGTATCCGGCAATGTATGGCGGATAGCGGCGGTTCCCTTACGATCCTGCCGAATGGGGAACTTGGGCTGTGTGAACATTACAGCGAGGACAACTTTGTGGGAAGCCTTGATGGAAAAGCGTCAGAGCGTTCTGTCATTCAAAGTTTTCGAGAATACTGGGAGCCGATTGAGGCGTGCAAAACCTGCTTCTATTACCCCGAATGTATCCGTCTGAAAAAGTGTGCTGAACAGAAAGAATGTTTTGAAGAACTGCGAGCAGAGTACAAAGAATACCTGTTAAAGTCCATGCAAAAAAACTACAACGCATGGCTGAAAAAAGAGCAGATCGATGAGGAAGAACCTCACCCGGACTGTTGACCCTTTGTGTGACGCGGTATAACAGCTGCTTCACATAGAGAATCTTCTCACGAAAGGAGAGAAAAACAATGGAAAAGTATGCAAAGGCTCAGATGGAAGTCATCGAGTTTGAGGCCGAGGATGTCATCACGACCAGCGGTGGATGCACCATCGAAGGCTACGGCCCCGGTTTTGGCTCAAACGACCCGAACTACCCCGGTCAAGGTCTTTGATCTCCTGCAGCAGGCAGGTCGTTTCGGCGGTCTGCCCCGCCTGATTTTCCTTGCCCTGAAAAGGGAGCTGACATAGTTTTTTTCCAAAATGGAAGCGAGGACTTGACTTTATGAAGCAAACAGCGATAATGCTTAGCAAGCAAGA
>URPI01000217.1 GCA_900549705.1 uncultured Eubacteriales bacterium | reverse complement strand
TAATAGTTCATCCTCCTGACGAGAAGAGGCTTTGTTGGTTCGACACCCCAAAAGAGTTGACTCAAGGAATGTATCTGATGAATGTATATGAAATTTTCAAGGTTCCCGGAAGGCTTTTCGCCTTCTCACTTTCTCTTTGCCGAATTTTTTTGCGAGATTCCCACACTTTTCCAAAAAAATTTTTTGTGCCGGTTTTAGAAAACAAAAAAGCGCCCACTGCGCCTGTTTAGTAGGCGTAGTGAGCGCAAAAAATAAGACCCGGTGATTTCTCACCGAGTCTCATATCTGAATATATAGTTTTCAAAAAACAGCCCCGCAGAATCACTTCTGCGAGGCTGAAATTCAATCGCACATTTTTCTCGGCATCCGTGGTGCACCCTTGGTGTAAATTGGTGTACGGATTGGTGTACGAGAGGCTTTTTTAGCCCGATCAGGGGGCAATCAATAGAGCTTTGCGCCTGCCGGAATGTGAGGATCAACCATCAGCAAATGCAGCTTTTCCTCGCCGTTTTCGTGATGCACGGCGGAGATGAGCATACCGCAGGAATCGATACCCATCATCGCTCTCGGAGGCAGATTGGTGATTGCAATGCAGGTCTTTCCAACCAGGTCTTCCGGCTCATAATACTCGTGAATACCGCTCAAAATGACCCTATCTGTGCCGGTTCCGTCGTTCAAAACGAACTTTAAGAGCTTTTTGGACTTCTTCACGGCTTCGCATTCCTTGACCTTCACGGCACGGAAATCGCTCTTGGAGAAGGTGTCAAAATCCACCTGATCTTGGAACAGAGGCTCGATCTGAACATTGGAAAAATCGATTTTTTCCTCCACAACCGGAGCCGCCTGTGCAGCCTCCGCAGGAGCCGAAACTTCCTTGGAACCCTTCTTGTCAGAGTCCAGCGGCTTCATTGTGGGGAACAGAATCACGTCGCGGATGGTGCTGGCGCCGGTGAGCAGCATGACGCAGCGGTCGATGCCGATGCCCAGGCCGCCCGTGGGAGGCATACCGTAGGACAGCGCGGTAATAAAGTCCTCGTCCATCATGCCCGCTTCCTCGTCGCCGCCTTCCCGCAGCTCCACCTGCTTCAGGAAGCGCTGACGCTGGTCAATGGGATCGTTGAGCTCGGAGAAGGCATTCCCCATCTCACTGTGGCAAATAAACAACTCGAACCGCTCGGTGAGCCGGGGATCCTTGGGGCTACGCTTGGCCAGGGGAGACACATCCACAGGATGCATGGTGATGAAGGTGGGCTGAATGAGCTTCTCCTCCACCTTCTGGTCAAAGCACTCGTAGAGCGCATTGCCCCAGGTCTTTTCCTTGCCCTCGGGGATTTCGACGTCATGGGCTTTTGCGGCAGCCACCGCCGCCTCATCATCGCCTTCGATGGCCATAAAGTCGATGCCCACATACTTCTCCACGGCCTCGGCCATGGTCATGCGGGGCCAGCCCTTTTTCAGGCTGATCTCCTCGCCCATCCAGGTTACTTCCGTGGTGCCCAGCAGCTCCTGCGCCGCGCCGGACAGCAGATCCTCGAACAGATCCATCATATCGTTGAAGTCCGCATAAGCCTCATAGAGCTCTACCGTGGTAAACTCAGGGTTGTGCTTTGGATCCATGCCCTCGTTCCGGAAGATCCGGCCCACCTCATAGACCTTCTCCATGCCGCCTACAATCAGCCGCTTCAGGTTCAGCTCCGTAGCGATGCGCAGGTACATGTCGATGTCCAGGGTGTTGTGATGGGTGATAAATGGCCGTGCGCTGGCGCCGCCGGAGATGGTGTTCAGCACAGGGGTCTCCACCTCGATATAGCCCCGGTTGTCCAGGAAGCGCCGGAGATACTGGATGAACTTGGAGCGCACCTCAAAGGTCTTGCGTACCTCGGGGTTCATAATCAGGTCCACATAGCGCTGGCGATAGCGCAGCTCCTGATTGGTCAGGCCGTGGAACTTCTCCGGCAGGGGCAGCAGGGACTTGGACAGCAGGGTCACTTCCTTGGCCCGGACGGAGATTTCGCCCCGCTGGGTGCGGAATACCACGCCGTCTACGCCCACAATGTCGCCAATATCATACTTCTTGAAGGCCTTATAGGGCTCCTCGCCCACCTCGTCCCGGCGGACATAGAGCTGAATTCTGCCCTCTCGATCCTGAAGATCGCAGAAGGTAACCTTGCCCATGACGCGCTTGGACATCAGGCGGCCCGCAATTTTCACAGGCTGTTCTTCCATGGCCTCAAAGTTGTCACGGATTTCCTGGGTGTTGTTCTTCTTTTCAAATTTCGTAATCTGGAAGGGATCCTGGCCTGCCTCCTGCAATGCAGTGAGCTTGTCCCGGCGGATCTTCAGCAGTTCCCCCAGATTCTCGGTGTCATTCATATTTTCCGGCATCGAAGCCCCTCCGTTCAGCGTGTAATTTTCAAAACCTTGTAGGAAATGGTGCCCACAGGCGCTTCCACCTCGACCACATCGCCTACCTTTGCGCCAACCAGTGCAATGCCAAAGGGCGCATCATCGGACACTCTGCCATTGAGGGGATCGGCCTCCTGAGAGCCTACCAGCTCAAAGGTCAGCTCCTCGTTGTCGTCAATGTCCAGTACCGTAAAGGCGCCGTGCTGCCGAAATATTGCAGGCAGCTCTTGTCCAGCCACATGCCGATGTTGTCGTGGATCTTGTAGGTGTCCACGCGGTAATCGCCTTCCGGCAGATCCTCCTTCAGCAGCAGGGCGTTGTTGTCCTGCTCCACAAGATCGCTGTCGGTGTACCATTGGCCGAACTTGCCGATGCCGATGTGCACCATACTGAACACGCAGGCAAAGGCCACCACCGCCGCCGTCATGCGCTGGGCAAAGCGGCTGTCTGCCCGCCATTTCTGGCAGATCAGACGGTAGAGCAGCAATCCGCCCAGGCCAAAGCCCAGCACCACGAAATACTGGCCGGGGTTCTTGAGCACACCCAGAGACCAGGTGCCGGTGTCGTTGTCCAGCACGGGCACCAGTGCAAAGGCCAGCGTAGCCAGCATGATCCAGCCAAGGCCCCGGGCCGGGGTGTCCAGATCGGTGTTGTGATCTTCCAGCGCATTCACGGTCATCGCCGCAAGGATGAGCACCGGCATATAGTACCAGCGGGCATAGTAGCTGGAGTTGAGAGCGTAGAATGCGCTGTTCAGGATGGGCACCAGCGCGCACACGGCGCACACCGCCACAATGCGCTTTTTGCTGTCGCCATGGCGGGCACGCCAGTAGGCCAGCGCACCTGCCAGACTGCACAGGGGCAGATAGGCCGACATGCTGGTCCACTTGATGACGCCTTCCGACCAGATGGAGGTCAGGTAGGGAGAATCCGGCGGCATCACCCAGCTGAGCAGGATGGCCAGATACTGCTGCACCTTGCCATAGGTCAGAAAGCCCCATCCGGACGCAAGGTCGATGGTGCGCGGGTTCTGCAGCAGGCTCAGCACCGCCGGGATCAGCAGCAGGCAGCCCATGGCCACACCCAGCAGGCTTTCAAACGCCAGCTGCACGAACCGCTTCACGGTCAGGCGGTTCCGCCTCATCCGGATCAAAGATTTTTGGCTTTACAGCCGGAATTCCATCACA
>URPI01000216.1 GCA_900549705.1 uncultured Eubacteriales bacterium | reverse complement strand
AGCACGGAGATCACCAGACCCAGCATGGCGTTGCCCACACCGTCTACTACGGAATAGGGCGCGGTCATGGTGCAGACGGACAGCACCCAAACTGCTGCAATGACCATGTACTGGGGGGCCATGGCAATCACATCCGCTTCGGAGCTGAACAGAGTGAAAATCTGCTTGGGGAACAGCAGATAAGTGCCGCAGAGAATGGCGCAGGAGATCATGCAGATGGCAAGGCAGGCCCGATAGCAGTGCTTGATGCGATCCAGTTTTCTTGCGCCGAAGCACTGGCCGATCATCGTGGCACTGGAAACGGAAACAGCGCCCACCACGATGTTGACAATGGAGTTGAGCTTGTTGCCAATGGAGTCCACCGCCGATGCCGTAACACCGAACATATTGACCCGGGCATTGACGTACATCATGGAGCAGGTAATCAGCAGCCACTGGGCAATATAAGGGATGCCAAGCTTGCAAATGGGAACCAGCCGCTCCTTGCTGGGCTTAAAGCTATGGAGCTTGAAGTCAAATCCAAGGCGCGCCCTGTTTTTGTAGAGATAGATCACAGAGATCACGAAGCTTACGCCCTGGGCAATGACCGTTGCCAGGGCCGCACCGGCAGCGCGCATATGAAATCCTGCTACGAATACCACATCCAGCACCAGATTGACTGCGGATGCAATGGCAATAAAGATCATGGGGAGCTTGCTTTCGCCCATGCCCCGAAGAATGGCGCCAACGGCGTTGTAGCCGTAGATAAACACCATGCCGCAGCAGCAGATTATGGTGTAGCTGCGGGCATCGGCCCAGGCTGCCTCCGGCGTATTCATCATGCGCAGCAGCGGATTACAGAATACAATGCCCAAAATGCCGAAAATCACGCTGGCAATGAGCTCGGTGGTAAACAGCGTGCCGATGGTGGGCTGTAAGTCATGATCCTTTGCGCCAACCTGCTGGCTCAGCAGAATCTGTGCGCCAAAGCTGAAGCCCATGCCGATGCATAGGAACATATTCAGCAGCTGACCGCCAATGCCAACGGCGGAAAGTCCCGAAGAACCAACCACCTGGCCCACCACCACCATGTCCACCATGCTGTAAATGGCCTGGAGTGCATTGGCAAGGGCAACGGGAATGGCGAAGATCGCAAGCTGCCGAAGCACAGGGCCTTGGGTCATGTCCCTTGCAATATCGTTTTGACTCATAAAAACCTCCTATTCTTTCCCTGACGATTCCGTATTTTCCGCAAAGCGCTGACGGAACAATCGTAAATGCTTTTCTGTGGTGAGAATCATCTGCTCCTGCTCCTGAGGGGGCAGCTCCATAAAGGATTCCTCCTCGGCGGACAATACCGGCAGCACCCGTCTGCGGCAGAATTCATGTCCTGCCTCGGTAATGGTCAGAATTTTCCGGCGGCCCTGAGGCTGGAGGGTCAGATAACCCAATTCCTGTAGACGCATCACCGCGGAGTTAATGGTCTGCTTGGGATAGAATGAATTTTTTTGAATGTCGCTCTGGGTCTGGGGCAGATCGGTGGCGCAGAGCATCAATAAAATGTAGTAGGGCACAAAGGAGATGCCGGCCTCCAATGCCGCCTGACGATAGATGTTGTCATAGCCCCGGCAGAGCTGGTTATATCGGGCCAGCCGCGTTTGCAAGGTGAGATCCATAGACAGTGCTCCTCTCATTAAGTCCGATTTCAGACTTTAGTATTATACGGCGCAATCCTTTTAATGTCAAGCGAAATGACACACTTGACGGGAACTTTCTTCATCGGGTATGATAGAGGAAACATTTTAGATTGGATGAACCATATGCGATATTATTTTGCTCCCCTGGAGGGAATCACAGACGACGTGTTTCGTTCGCTCCATCACCGGTATTTCCCCGGGGTGGACCGGTACTATACCCCCTTCCTCTCCCCCACCTCCGACGGCCCGGCCATTACAAAAAAGGATTTGCGCCAGGTGCTCCCAGAGAATAATTCCGGCTTTGAATTGGTGCCGCAGCTGTTGACCAATCAGCCGGGGCCGTTTCTCCAGGCAGCGGAAAAGCTGAAGGAGCTGGGCTATCAGGAGGTGAACCTGAACCTGGGTTGCCCCTCCGGCACCGTCACCGCAAAGGGAAAGGGCTCCGGATTCCTGGCGCATCCGGACAAGCTGCGCGCATTTTTGGACGAGGTATTTGAGAAAACGCCCATTACGGTTTCCATCAAAACTCGCCTGGGCATGGACGATCCGGAGGAATTCGGGCCGCTGCTGGAGCTGTATCGGCAGTATCCCATTGGAGAATTGACGGTGCATCCCCGGGTGCGGGCGGATTTGTATCGCCGCCCGGTGCGCATGGGGTATTTTGAAAAGGCGCTGGCGGAGTGCCCGTTCCCCGTGGCCCTCAGCGGCGGCGTTGGCGTTGCCGGAGATGCAAAACGAATGGAAACGGCCTACCCCACTATGTCCGGCATGATGCTGGGCCGCGGCCTGGTGGCAAATCCGGCGCTGGTGCAGCAAATTAAGTGCACCGGCGGCCCGACAATAGATGCCGTCCAGAATTTCCATGGGGAATTGTTCGATGCCACCGCCGCACGGGTGGGCAGCCCGCGGAATACCATGTTCCGTATGAAGGAGGTCTGGAGCTATTTGATTCTGCTGTTTGACGGGCGGGAAAAATATCAAAAGCTCCTGCGGAAAACCACCTCCCTCACCGAATATCAGGCCATCACCATGCGAATCTTTCGGGAACTGCCCCTGCGGCAGGACGCGGACATCAACTGGCAGCCATAAAAATAGAACCCCTATGCAGTGACCATCTCTGCACGGGGGTTCTTGGCTATCAGTCTTACGACTGGAGGTAATGAAATTAGGGCAATACCGTACAAATCGGCAAGAGAGTCTGGCGAGAGATTTTTCGTCAGAAAAAGGTGGAAAACCGCAGGAATACTTTGTGTATTTCAAGGTTTTCCGAACGAATTTCTGGCGGAAAAGATCCGTCAGAATCCGCAGACGCATTTGTGCGGTGTTGCCCTAGCACAATTCACTTGAATATCTTCCCTACTGAGGCGAATGAGATTTCCAGTATATTCATGGAATTTACAGATAATATGCATAAGCAAATGTGGCTTATTGGGAAGGATATTCCTACTTTTGAATCATTGGAAGCAAAAGGTGCAGAGATTACTTCCTTGACTTTTAATGCATCGGGGATGGGAGTAACTTGGGGTGAGATGCCTAAGTTCCTGTCCACACGTGGCTTTTATCTGTATGCAAAGGTTAAAGGATTGGATGTGGATGTTCCTATTGATAAGGTCACAAAAGTAATTGCATCAAAGCCTGTGTATGGAGAAGTTCGAGTAAAAGAACAATGTTTTTTTCCTTCGTATCAGGTGGTGTATGAGAATGGAGAGCCTCTTATTCGCATTGGAAAAGGGATCAGCGTTGACATAAGGTCAGAGGACAACCGTATTACAGTACACATAGACAGACCGGATACTCTGTCTGATTTTATCATCGAAGCAGAATTCTTTTTGGAGATGGTCGAGCAAGGCGAATACACCTATGGACGCTGCAAGACAACAACTGAAAATCTTTAGCCGCCAGTACAATCTGTACATGAAGTCCAGA
>URPI01000215.1 GCA_900549705.1 uncultured Eubacteriales bacterium | reverse complement strand
AAGATTCGCTGCGCTCTGCAACACCCCCGGGGGAAGCCAAGGCGGCTGCGCCGCTTCGGGAGGCTAAGAGCCTCCCCTACATGGCGTGTGCGATTTTGCAGCCGCCCGAACATTCCTAAAAAGGAGCCATCCATGCTGCATCTTTATACAACACTGCGCCAGCTGCCCTTTGAGCAGCTGATGACCGTATACCGGGAGGCGAACCGGGAGAACGGAAAAATTCTCGCCCCCTTCGATTCCGAAGCCCGGCAGCGCCAGCTGGCAGAGGCGGATTTTTATGACTACCTGCGCAGCTTCTTCACCGTCCCCGGTGTCTGCTATGCCGCCTGGGAACAGGAGGGCGTGATGAAAAGTGCCCTGCGGCTGGAACCCTATCGGGATGGGCTGCTGGTGGAAGCCCTGGAAACCGCCCCGGAGCAGCGGCGGCAGGGCTATGCTACCCAGCTCATACAAGCCGTCCAGCAGCATCTGGAACGGGAAGGGACTGTCCGGCTGTATTCCCATGTGAGCAAGAAAAATGCTGCCTCACTGAATGTACACCGGCGCTGCGGCTTTCAAATCATCAGCGACTGCGCCGTGTATATCGATGGCAGCGTCAGCGCCAATGCCTACACCCTGCGGTATGAAAAATAATTTTCAAAAATGTGAAAAAACATTTGACAAATGCTGCAATCTGTAGTATTATATCCCAGTCGTCACGGGACGGCACGAAGCGAGCAAGCGCATGGAGAAGTCGCGTAGCTGGCCGAGCGCGCACGATTGGAAATCGTGTATACCCCAAAAGGGTATCGAGGGTTCAAATCCCTCCTTCTCCGCCAAATTGAACCTCTCAGAGTTTTCTGAGGGGTTCTTTTTTGCTCCGTGAGCTTTTTCTTGACCGGAGGAAGCTTCTTGGGGTATAATAGGGCTAATGAGAAACCCAAACGAGAGGGATGATTCAATGCTGAATATCTTTTTTGGAGATATGCCGGAAGCAATCTATAATACCGAGGTGTATTTCAAAAACACCTATCAGGATCAGTGGCTGGAGGATGACTTTGCAAAGCGGGTCATTGAGAAGGTGGACAAATCCCAGGTGCTGGACACCCATCTCATCAAAAGCCCGGTGCTGGGGCTGATTCCGCCGGTGATGCTCTCCGGCGGGACGAAGACATTGCTCCTCATCAAGAACAATCCGGATTTGGTTTTCAATGCCTCCACCTGCGGCGACAACTGTGCCAGATTTATTCTGGAACTTGCACGGCAGCGAGATGTCACCATCAACCTGCGCCACATCATGCGGTTTGGAAAGCGCTTCAAGGCCACGGTGCTCAACGATGGGGTGGTTGTGGACAATATGGAGCAGCTGATTATCCATGCCGGAAAATATGTCTGATGGGGGAAACGCCATGAAAGGAATTGTAAACGTCCGGGTTTCCAATGCCCGTATTTCCTTTGAGCTGCGGTTGGAGCGCAACATCACCATTCTCAGCGGCGACAGTGCTACCGGCAAAACAACGCTTGTCGGAATGATTCGGGACTACGAGGAGGATGGAAGAAGCAGCGGTGTTACCGTGCAAAGCCATAAGCCATGCCGTGTGCTGACCAATGCCGATTGGCAGTATCGCCTTGCCAGCATAACGGACAGCATTGTTTTCTTGGACGATGGAAATTCGTTTGTCAAATCAGAAGCCTTTGCCCGCACCATTCAGGGAAGCAGCAACTACTATGTTATCATTACCAGGGAGAGCCTTTATCAGCTTCCATACAGTGTAACCGCTATTTTGAAACTGAAAACAACGACAAAACGAAAGAAAACCTTTGTCCGGGCATATCCGCAGTACGATAATCTGCAAAATCCGTCTGGCAAAATAGAAGCATCGGAAACGGTTCTGACGGAGGATTCCAATTCGGGGTATGAGCTGTTTTCCTATATTGCACAGCGCAGCGGAACACAGTGCATTTCCGCACAGGGAAAGTCCAATGTATTCTCCACATTGAACTGCTGCACAGACCGGCAGATGCTTGTCATTGCCGACGGTGCAGCCTTTGGGGCAGAACTGGAAAAAGTATACCGCCTCATGGAGCAGCGCCCGAACAAGATTACGCTGTATTTGCCGGAATCCTTTGAATGGCTGGTTCTAAAGTCCGGCGTTCTGGGCAGTCAAACACCCAGGGAGATTCTAGGCAATCCAGCCGCTTACATTGAATCCAGTCTCTACTTTAGCTGGGAACAGTATTTTACAGACCTGCTGGTACATCTCACCCAGGAGACGGTGCTGCGCTATAACAAAGGCAAGCTGAATCCGGCATATCTGCAAAGCGCCAATGTGGAAAAGATTCTGGACGCAATGTGATGCCGCTTTTGTGAGGTGTCAACGATGATAAAATTTCAAATTGCCGCAACAAAATTCTATTGGATAAACGGCGAAGCCGACGACCCGGAGGACTTGTGCCTCCACGGTCATGTGCTTGTGTCCATTGGGGACAGACATCTGGAGGACGACTGCACCGTGAGCGCCACGGCGCTGTACCTGCTGAAAAGCCTGACTGAAGACCACATAGCAGGGGAGGATATTCAGCTGCTTCCATGCTGCGGCCATTTTTATGTGCCGGATGAGGGACTGGAAAATGTTATCATCAGCGGATGTGACTACGGAACCGACTGGACGGTGACCCACAGCAGGGACAGCGTGATTTTAACCTTGGAGGATGGGACGGCGGTCGCCGTTCCGCTGGAAGAATACCGGCAGGTTTGCCGACCGAGTTGAAGGGTACTACCGCCAGTGTGCCCCCAAGCAGCTGCCGGAGGATGCGTTCACCCGTGACGGCTACACCGCATTCTGGAACGAATGGCACCGGCGCAGATGCCAATGACCACGGGTGGAGGAGGTATCACCATGAAGCAATACTGTTACCCCTGGACGAACAGGAAAATGGAGCTCTACAGCGGCGCCAGTGCGATTCTGCTGTGCGTGGTGCTGCTGGTGCTTCTCGTTGCGGGAGCGTGGGTGGCAAGCCGGGAGGGTTCTCCTGTTCTCCTTTTGCCGCTGACCCTTCTTTGCGGTACGTTGATTTGCCTTTGGCTTCGGGAAGCGGTGTACGGCGTTCTTGCGGCAACGCGGCAGTATGCGTTGAACGGACAGGGGCTCATGCTGACAGACATTCGAGGGAAGGAAACGCTTTATCCCTGGGCGCACATTTCCAATATCTGCATCTGCACGGTTTTCCGCAAGGATAGGACACCAGGGCAGGGGAAGGATGTAATTTGGTTCTCACTGGGTCGGAACCGGTGGGAGCCGCCTGTTCCCAGCTACATGACCCGTTGGAACTCCTTTTACCGCATTGTGCATTACCCCCGCTCCTTGGTGGTGATTGCCTGCACGCCGGAAGTGCTGGAAGCAGTGAAACGCCATTCCGGAAGGGAAGTACCGGACTATCGCAATTAGTCCCGGCTGGCCTGTCGGAATCGGCCCGGTGCATCCATCCCTTTCTATGTATTAGCAAAAAAATAAAATATCCTCTATTGACAAATGGCGCATCCTGTTGTGTTACAACCGAGCTGTCACCGAGGCAGCACGAAGCGAGCAAGCGCATGGAGAAGTCGCGTAGCTGGCCGAGCGCGCACGAT
>URPI01000214.1 GCA_900549705.1 uncultured Eubacteriales bacterium | reverse complement strand
CCCGTTCGGGCTGCCAGCTCTCCCAGAGGGAGAGCCGAGGGCGCTTCGCGCCGGGGCCGTTTCCAAACCGGTTTTTGAGCAGTAACGAACCGGGCGGGTTAGGGAACCAACGTATTGGCACACCCCCCGTGCGTCACTGTCAGGCGGCACTGCCGCCAAACAATGGAGAAATTTTCTTCCGGTACAGTCTGCGATACAGCAGCAACGTGACTGCCAGGCTGACCACCTCCGCAATGGGGAAACTCCACCACACGCTGTTCACATCCCCGGTCAGGCTCAATAGATACGCCACCGGCAGCAGCACCACCAGCTGGCGGCACAGGGACACAAGGGTAGAATAAATGCCGTTGCCCAGCGCCTGGAAGCTGGCACTCAGAATAATGCCAAAGGCAGCAATAGGGAAACTGATGCTGATAATCCGCAGTGCCTTCACGCCCATGTGCATGAATTCGTCGGTGGGATTGAACATCCCCAGCAGCATTTCCGGCAGCAGCTGGAAGGAGGCAAGCCCCACCAGCATAAAGAGGAATGCAGCGCCGCAGGCAATTTTCAGCGTCTTGGTCATCCGTTCCGGCTTCCGCGCGCCATAATTAAAGGCGATGATGGAAATGGTGGCATTGTTCAGACCGAACAGGGGCATGAAGAAGAAGCTTTGCAGCTTATAGTATACGCCAAACACGCCGGTGGCTGTCTCCTGGAAGCCCTGGAAAATCTGGTTCATGCCAAAGTTCATCACAGAACCGATGCTGTTCATCACCATGGCAGGCACGCCAACCGCCAGAACAGGTACAAGAATCTCTTTCTTGGGGCGAATATACTTGATGCCCAGCTGAACGTCTGGATTAAACCGGATATTGAAGTACAGCCCCAGCGCCGCACCCACCCACTGGCCGATGACGGTTGCAATCGCCGCACCGGCAATGCCCATGGCCGGAAGTCCAAAATAACCGTGGATGAAAATGGGGTCGAGAATGATGTTGATGATTGCACCGGCGGACTGGCTGACCATGGTCAGCACGGTTCTGCCCGTAGACTGGAGCAACCGTTCACACAAAATCTGGACAAAGCAGCCAAGGGTGAAAATGCAGCAAATGCTGGTGTAGGCAATGCCTCCCTCCACCGTCTCGGTGACGCTGGACTGCATCTCAAAATAGGGTCTTGTGCCAAAGAAGCCAAAGAGCATGAACAGCACAATGGAAATAATCGTCAAGAAAATACCGTTGCCGGCGGTGTAGTCGGCGGCCTCCTGATTCCGCTCGCCCAAGCTCTTGGACAGCAGGGAATTAACACCCACACCAATGCCCACCGCAAAGCCAATCTGCATATTCTGCACCGGGAAGGCCAGGGACAGCGCTGTCACCGCACTTTGGGACACCTGGGACACATAAATACTGTCCACCACGTTGTACAGCGCCTGCACAATCATGGAAATAATCATGGGCAGCGCCATGTTGAACAGCAGCTTGCCCACGGGCATCACGCCCATTTTGTTTTCCTGCAACACAGGAGCGTTCGTCTTGCTTTCCATCTTGGTTTTCTACTCTCCTCCATACGATAGTCATTTCAGAAGCATTATAGGGGAAGTCCCCTTCTTTTGCAAGAAAAATTCATATCCTTACAGTATTTTCGTCATTTATCAAAACTTTTCACCAGAAAAATACCATTCCCTGCGCTTTTTCCCCAATCCGGCTGAAAAATGCGTTCCACACACAAAAACACCGCTGCAAAATTTGCAGCGGTGTCTTCATGTAAGCCCTTACAGATACTGCTTCATAGTCTCGGAGACGTTGGCGGGGTCTTCAGACAGCGTCACGGTAATCTCCATGTTGTTTTCGGCAGCAAACTTTGCAGCCCAAGCAACAAAATCCTCGGCAGCAGCCAAATCGCAGCCGATGGTCTTATACAGGTTGTCAATAAACACATGAGTGATGTCAAAGTTACCTGCGTGCATACCGCTCAGGAAGCCCTTGAGCATTTCTGCGCTGCCAATACCATACTCCTGGGAATCCACCAGGCGAACCTTATAGGTAACGTCGTAGGTCAGCTTTTTGCCATACTCGATGCAAACCACATCGCCGCTGGCCTGCTCCACAGCTGCATTAATGCTGTCGATCAGTTTCTTGGTCTTGCCGGAGCCTTTCAGGCCCATAATAACATGAATCATCGGATTTTCCTCCTTTGCTATGCCAGACTAGTTGGCTTGATATCATTCTAGCAGGAAACGATAAAAATTTCAACAACAATTTACGCTATTTTTTACAATTTACTCAATGTTCAAATCCGGGCTTGCCCAGCAGGGCAAACATATTGTGCTTGTACTGCTCCACCCCCGGCTGGTCAAAGGGATTTACCCCCAGAATGTAGGCCGAAAGGACACAGCTCAGCTCCATAAAATAGAACAGCTCCCCCAGCTTTGCTTCGTCCAGTGCCCCGCAGTCCATGGTCATCACCGGCACACCGCCGTCGCTATGCGCCAGTACCATGCCCAGATAGGCGCTTTCGTCCACGGCATCCAGCGTTTTCCCTGCCAGATAATTCAGCTTATCCAGATTTTTCACATCACTGCCAATGCTGCACGGCTCCTCGACCGGGTCAAAACGGAGCACGGTTTCAAACAGATTCCGCTTGCCCTGCTGAATCAGCTGTCCCATGGAATGCAGCTCCTCGGTGAACACCGCCGTGGCCGGGAAAATGCCCTTGCCGTCCTTCCCTTCGGATTCTCCGAACAGCTTCCGCCACCAGGCGGAAAAGCCACGGAAATCCGGCTCAAAGGCGCTGAAAATTTCAATCTCCTTCCCGTGCCGGTACAATAGGTTCCGCACGGCGGCATACAGCCACACCGGATTTTCATAGGAGCGGAGGTCATATTCCTCCTTGGCTGTTCTTGCACCGGCCAACACGCGCCGAATATCCAACCCCGCCACAGCCATGGGCAGCAGCCCCGCCGCGCTGAGCACAGAAAACCGTCCGCTGACATCCGGCGGGATGGAAAAAGTCTCCCATCCCTCCTCGTTTGCCATTTGCCGCAGCGCCCCCTGCACCGGGTCGGTGACGGCGACAATGCGCCCCCGTGCGCCGTCCGTGCCGTACTTCCGTTCCAGCCGCCAGCGCAGGGCACGGGTGGCAATGGCCGTCTCGGTGGCCGTTCCGGACTTAGAGACAATGGCAACGGAAAAATCCCGATCGTCCAGGATGCGGCACAATTCGTTCCATTGCCGGGTGCTCAGGCTGTTTCCGGCATAAAAAATCTGGGGATTTCCCTTCGTGCCCCTGCCGATGTTCCGGTTCTGGCCTTGCAGCAGCTCGATGGCCGCCCGCGCCCCCAAGAACGCGCCGCCAACGCCAACCACCACCACCGCCTCTGATTGGCTCCGCAGTCTGGCCGCCGTCTCCTCCATACGGGACAGCTCCGCGTCAGTCAGCCGGGCAGGCAGATTCCGCCAGCCCCGGTAGCGCTTTACCTCCTCCGTCCCCACATCCAGGGCGGCATGGGCGGCGCTGACCTCCTTTTCAATCTCCATCAGGTCGGCAAACTCAACACTTCCCCACACATTGGAAATGTCAACTTTTATCATAACGGGAACACACGAGAAAAGAACAATTTTTCAGCAGAGAATGAGAGTACTG
>URPI01000213.1 GCA_900549705.1 uncultured Eubacteriales bacterium | reverse complement strand
CATAATTTTGAAAGATTCGCTGCGCTCTGCAACACCCCAGAGGTGGAGCCAAGGGGCGCTTCGCACCTGCGGGTGTCTACGAGCCGCCCCTACCGGTGCGGTTGCAGTCGGGGCTGGCGGGTTACCAAATTGGCGACTCCTATCTTTTGTTGCAAATTGCCGGAAAAGCAGCCGTATTTTCTTTAAAAATCTGTGGCAGACTTTTATGAAAAATATTGCTTTTTGTTTGACAGTGTGCTATATTTGAGAGCTGAGAGTAAAGAAATCCGATGCAAAAAGAAGGAGAGCAATTTATGGCATCTCAGGATAAAATCAGAAATATTGCAATCATCGCCCACGTTGACCACGGCAAGACCACCCTGGTTGACGAAATGCTGAAGCAGGGCGGCATTTATCGTGAAAATCAGGCCACCGTGGATCGTGTCATGGACTCCGGCGATTTGGAGCGGGAGCGCGGCATCACCATTCTGGCAAAAAATACCTCCGTCCACTACAAGGACTACAAGATTAACATCGTAGATACCCCGGGTCACGCCGACTTTGGCGGCGAGGTGGAGCGTATCCTGAAAATGGTCAACGGCGTTATTCTGCTGGTTGACGCTGCCGAAGGCCCCATGCCCCAGACCCGTTTCGTTCTGCAAAAGGCACTGGAGCTGGGGCACAAGGTCATCGTGGCTGTGAACAAGGTGGATAAGCCCGATGCCCGTGTCCATGAGGTGATGGACGAGGTCTTGGAGCTACTGCTGGATTTGGACGCTACCGACGAGCAGTTCAACAGCCCCACCATCTTCTGCTCCGGCCGCCAGGGCACTGCCTCCTACAGCCCCGATGAGATGGGCACCGACCTGAAGCCTCTGTTCGAGACCATCATCCAGTATATCGATGCCCCCAAGGGTGACCCCAACGCCCCGCTGCAGCTGCTGGTTTCCTCCATCGACTATAATGAATACGTGGGTCGTATTGCCATTGGCCGGGTGGAGCAGGGCACCATCAAGGTCAACCAGGATGTGGTTATCTGTGACTACCACGACCCCGCCATGAAGGTTCGGGGCAAGGTGGTTGCGCTGTATACCTTCGACGGTCTGGGCAAAGTCCCTGTGCAGGAGGCCAGTGCCGGTGAAATCGTGGCACTGTCCGGCATGGCAGACATCACCATTGGCCGTACCCTGTGTGCCCCCGAAGCCGTGGAGCCGCTGCCTTTTGTGAAAATCAGTGACCCCACCATCGAAATGACCTTCGCTGTCAACGATTCTCCCTTTGCCGGTAAAGAGGGCAAGTTTGTCACCTCCCGCAACCTGCGGGAGCGGCTGGAAAAGGAACTGCTGAAGGACGTTTCCCTCCACGTCACCGAGCAGGGCACCGATGCCTTCAATGTGGCTGGCCGCGGCGAAATGCACCTGTCCATTCTGATGGAGACCATGCGCCGGGAAGGCTATGAGTTCTCCGTCTCCACCCCCCGTGTGCTGACCAAGGAAATTGACGGCAAGGTATGCGAGCCCATCGAGCGGATGGTTGCCGACGTGCCCGAGGAGTGCATGGGTTCCGTTATTGAGAAGATGGGTCGCCGCAAAGGCGATTTGTTGAGCATGACCCCCATGGGCAGCCGCTACCGCCTGGAGTTCCTGGTTCCCTCCCGTGGCCTGTTCGGCTACCGCAGCGAGTTCCTCACCGATACCCGGGGCGAGGGCATCATGTCCTCCGTGCTGGATTCCTACGCACCCATGAAGGGCGAAATTGAGCGCCGGCTGACCGGCTCTCTGGTGGCCTTTGAGACCGGTGAGGCGGTTGCCTATGGTCTGGCTGCTGCCCAGGAGCGCGGCACCCTGTTCATTACCCCCGGTACGCCCGTGTATGCCGGCATGGTCATCGGTATTTGCAGCCGCAACGAGGATATGACCGTCAACGTCTGCAAGCGCAAGCAGCTGACCAATATGCGTGCCGCCGGTTCCGACGAAGCAACCCGCCTGACACCCCCCAAGAATATGTCCCTGGAGCAGTGCCTGGAATTCCTGGCAGACGACGAGCTGCTGGAATGCACCCCCAAGAGCCTGCGCATCCGCAAGCGGGAGCTGGATCATGCCACCCGTATGCGTGAAATGATGAAGAAGCGCAACCAGTAATTTTATTCCTACAATATATAATGAAGCCCCTTGGCTTCCCGACATTGGGAGTCAAGGGGCTTTTGCGATTTATGCCAGATTCGTTGCCCATTGATAGACGGTGCTGAGCAGGCTGCTGCCTTCGTAGGTGGCTTCCCCCTGGAAGTCAGCAATGCAGATTTCCTGCGTGCCGTCGGGGTGGGTGATGAGAACGGTGCCGTCCACATCCCAGAGGCGGGCTGTGCTGCCGTCCTCCGCCGTCAGAAGAATGGTGCACTGAGGGGTTTTATCGGATATCTCCTGGGTGAAGTGCCAGGTGTCGGTGCCGCAAACGGCATCGGCAAAGTCCAGCTCCCACGGGGTTTCGGCTGACTTCCAGCCGTCCTTCTGGGTGATTTTCACCTGGACGGGCTGGGCGAAATCCATCAGCCGCTTGGTCACGGCGTAGCATTCCAGCAGCGCCTCCGTCATATACATGGCGTTCTCCCGCTCATATTGCGCCACATCCAGTCCATCCTTCCAATGCTCCGGCAGCTCATGAACCGTGCGGAAGACATACAGTCTGCCATCCATCTGTCCCACAAAGGCGTAGTCGGTGCTGCCGGAAGACGACCAGGCGATGCAGCACAGGTCATCGGCAAGCTGAGAGATGGCGGTGATGTCCCAGCCGGTGACGGGGGCGTAATTGTCCCGGAAAAATTCCCGGCTGTACTCCGTGGCGAAATACAGGAATCCTTCTGCCTTGTCCGGCGTATCCAGGGCGATGGCTTGAATGTAACGCTGGAAATATTCCAGTGCAGCGGTGAGGGAGAAGGGGGCATCCTGGGTAATGGTATCATCCATCGTCAGGTACTCGCTCACCACCCAGCCCGTGCGCTCCTCCGTTCCATACTGGACATAGGACCAGCTGACATTTGCAATCAGGTCGGAGCGAAGCACGGTCACCTTATCACCCTTGTGAAGTAAACCCACGGCTTTGCTCTGCACGGAGGAAGTCTGGCGCACGTTCAGGTCTTCCTTTGCAATGGCGGTGGGATTTCCTTCCATGGGGGGATTGGCGGGAACTTGCTGGGAAGCGGAGGGGGCTTCCACAGCGGCGATGGAGGTGGTATCACCGGTATCCAGGTACTCACTCATCACCCAGCCCGTGCGCTCCTCCGTTCCATACTGGACATAGGACCAGCTGACATCTGCAATCAAATCCGTGCGGATAACCATCACCTGTTCACCCTGAGCGAGAGAACCCTTGGTTCTGGCGTTGAGAGAGGGGGAGCTGTACAGCGTCAGCGCTTCCTTTGTGGTGGCGGAAGTTTCCTCTGTAATGTTGATGCCATCCGACTGCATTGTGTGGTAGGTGACGGGCGTTGTGTAGATGGAAAGGTCAACATTGCTGGTGTCCAGAGAATCAAGCGGAATCCAGCCCGGTCTGTCCGGGTCAACGGATTGGACGTAAGCCCAGGACAGCTGCCCAATGGAATCAATGCGTAAAATCGTTACAGGGGAACCGTCCTCCAGCTGGAAAACAACCCTGCCTTGAA
>URPI01000212.1 GCA_900549705.1 uncultured Eubacteriales bacterium | reverse complement strand
CCTACATGGCGTGGGCATATGAGTTGCCCTATCATCCTTTACAAAATGTTTACTCATGCAATCGTCGTGTTTCCCTCCCGTCTCTCCAAAAAAGCATTTCGCCGCCCGCTGTTTGCAGGAAAAGAGCATCCACTTACTGAAAAGACCAGATTTATTTTATCTTTTCAAAATTCGTGTGACTTCGACAGGGCTTTTGCGTTAGGATAAGGCTCCCCTGTAAAAGAGACGGAGAACCTGTCTGATAAGCGGGAGAAATGAATTTTTAAAGGAGAATATGTAACAATGGAACATATTGAGTTCACCGTAAGTGAGGATCGTATTTCTCTCCCCGTGCTCCAGCACCTGCACACCGTTCTGCAGCAGCTGGATGCCGGGTATCCCAGTGAGCAGCAGCACTACCGCCGCTTTCAGCAGCAGCTGCAAGCTGCACTGCCGGAAACACTGAACGCCACCACCTTTATCAGCGCCCTGGAAACACGGCTGTCCGCAGAGCTCACCTATGTTTCCTGGCTGGGCTTTGCGTTGAACGCGAACTGCTTTCACGACCCCGCCTGCAAAAGTGTACTGGAATTGGACTATGAGGAGCTGCACCAGGAGACGCTGTTCCGCCAGTTTCCCCAGGTGGAGCAGGCAAGCCTCACCATCGAAGCCTTTTTGAAAGCCCTGCCGGAAAGCTGCCTGGAAGCCGCCGAGGGCATCACCGACTTTTTTTCTTACCTGGAAACCGTTGGCTTCAAGCTGGCGCACTACTGGGGCTTTCAATTCGCCAACCGCTTTCTGCCGGGTGTGATTCCCGGCTATGCCCCCGATCCCTTTTTCACCGCCAAATATCGCCGGATGCTGGAGCAAGACCTGGCTTTTGGGATTGCATAAGGATATAGAAGCGGAGAGCGGTCACCCATTTATTTCCAGAATGGAGCGATTGCAGCCGGTTCTACAGGCTCAGATTCATCCAATCAAAGTCCACATCCACCCCGTTCACGCAGAAAAACGCCGGGAGGATGCCTATCTTTTGAAAACCGAATTTCTCATACAGCCGGATGGCACGGGCATTATCACTGCGCACCTGCAAATTCAGCTGGCGGATGCCTCGCTGCTTTGCAAACGCAAGCATTTCTTCCATCAGTGCGCTGCCCACTCCCCTTCCCCAGCATTCCTTTACCACAGAAACGCCGATTTCCGCCCGGTGGCTCATTCTGCGGGGAAGCCGGTGGAGACTGCCATCGGCCACAATGGTGCCGCGATACCGCACCACATACTGCACGTCGTCCGGGGATTCCAGCATCCGCCGGAGGTAAGCGGCCTCCTGCTCTGCCGTGCCGGGCAGTCCCTCTGCGCCAAAGGTCAGGTTGTCCGTCTCACTGCCAACCCGCTTTAAATAAGCAAGCAGCTGCGCCGCGTCCTCAGGGCGGGCTTGGTCAATTTCAAACATCTGCTCCATATTCAGCACTCCTTTTTCCAATTCAGCAGCACATACAGCCCAATGAGTGCCAAAATGCTGCCCACCAGAATCAGATACATGGCAGTAAACTCCACTTTGCTTTCAAAGAAATAAAGGTTGCAGTCCACGCTGTCCCGGATGCCCTGCACCACTTCCTCCGGGAAGCCCAGACGGCGCATTTCCGCAAAGCTGCCCCGCATGGCGCAGTTGCGCAGAATGCCGGTGCCATAGGTGCCGGGCAGGAAGGACAGCACCCTTTGCAGCCCCGCCGAGAAGCTGGAAATGGGCATATACGCCCCGCACACAAATCCATAGCCGGAGCTGACAATGGTGCCCACCGCACTGGCCTGCCCCTGGGTGGACAGCGGGAACACAATGCAGGAGGACAGCGCCGTGCCAAACAGCACCAGCAGCACCACACCGCCAATCAGTCCCGCCACATCCCCCGCAGACAGATACCAGCCGGTAAAGCCCAAATACGTCAGGCACATTGATGCCGCAATCAGCGCAATAATCAGGGCGGAAATCAGGGAAGCCAGGTAATAGCTCAGCGCCAGCACCGTCGGTCTCACCGGTGCAATGGTCAAATCGTGCCGTGCCCCGCTGCTCTTGTCCTGCACCATCAGCAAATTGGAGCAGAACGCCACGGTCACACAGCTGACCGCCAGCAGGGAGCTAACCAACTGACCGCCCACACAGCCGTTCAACAGCGCCTCCGGGACGCTTGCGCCCGCCGCGTCCAGCGCCGAGCGGAAGGAATCCACATAGACGTTACGCAAAAAGGTGGCATACAGCACCAGCAGAATCACCGGTGTAATCAGGGAAGTCAGGAACATTCCCTTATCTTTAAAATAAAGCTTTACATTGCGTGCAACAAGCGCCTTTAATCCAATCATTTTTCTGCACCTCCGGGAAGCGTTTTGCCGGTTACTGCCAAAAATACATCGTCCATTTTGCCCTTGGTTATCTCATAATCCCGGAACAGCGCCGGATGCTTCACAATCAGCTCCGTTGCCGCAGCGGTGTTGGGTACAGTCACCCGGTAAGCATCCCGGAGGGCTTCATAAGGTCTGCCCAGTGCCTGAACCTGATGCTCCTGCACCCCGTACAGGGTGATATAATCGGCGGTATAGGTATTTTTCAGAGACAGCGGCGTGCCCTCTGCCGCAATTTTTCCATGATCCAGAATCACCACATCGTCGGCATCCGCTGCCTCCTCCATGTAATGCGTGGTGAGGAATACCGTCAGATGCTCCTGCTTCCGAAGCTGCCCTACCACCTGCCAAAGAATGCTTCTGGTCTGGGGATCCAGACCGGTGGTCGGCTCATCCAGAATCAGTATTTTCGGCTTGTGCAGCAGCGCCCGGGCAATGTCAATCCGCCGCCGCTGTCCGCCGGAGAGTCTGCCCACCGGGCGCTTCAACAGCTCCTCAAATTCCAGCATTTGCGCCAGGGCATCCAGGCGCGCTTCAAAGGCCCTGCCTGCGATGCCATACAGCGCCGCCCGGCTTTTCAGATTGTCCCGGACGGAAAGCTCCTGATCCAGCACTGAGCTTTGAAACACCACGCCCAGGCTGCGCTTAATCTCATCCAGGTTTGTTTCCAGGTTTTTGCCGCAGATAAGCACCCTGCCGCTGTCCTTCGGCAGCTGCCCGCAGAGAATATTGATGGTGGTGGACTTGCCCGCACCATTGACCCCCAAGAAGGCAAACAGCTCCCCTTCCCTGACCCGGAAGCTCAAATCCTGCACTGCCGTTACCTTTCCATAGGCCTTGTGCAGATGGTCAATCTCAATGATATTTTCCATACCGGTTCCCCTTTCTGCTTTTTACGGCTGCTCCGGCTGACAGAACCGGTGCCGCAGACCAAGATAAACATCCGACATCATCCGGCTCACCTGCTCCTCATCCCAGGGCAGATAGCCGGTTGCCAGCGCCGTGGCGATGCCATGGACAAACAGCCACATTTCCCCATGGAAGCGGGCTGCCTGTTCCTCGTCCAGCCCCAGCTTCTCTTGGAGCAGGTTCAGAATCGGGCGCACGGATTCGCGGTCGTCAATCTTTCCCTCACCGGAGCGATCCCGCATAAACAGCAGCCGAAACAGCTCCCGCTCCTCCAGCGCAAAGCGCAGATACGCCATGCCGCTGGCCTTATAGGGCGAGTACTTTCCTGCCGTCATGGCCTCCGCCCAGCGCCGCTCGTAC
>URPI01000211.1 GCA_900549705.1 uncultured Eubacteriales bacterium | reverse complement strand
AGCATCCGCCCGTGGCACAAAGCGCCCCTATGGGGTGCTCTGTGCCGGGTCGACATGCTCGTCGACCCCTACAGTGGGACGTGTGTGTTTATCTCAGTACTTACGAAAATCCGGGGTTGCGGGCGGCTAATAGCCGCCCCTACAGTCGGTATGAGAAGACTGTTTCTGAGCGGTACATTACCGGGGAGGTTCGGGAACCGACGTATGGGTACAAGCCCAGTGCGTCATTGTCATGCGGCACTGCCGCAAGGAGGGTTTATTATGAGTTTACTTGGCAACATTATCTGGTTCATTTTCATTGGCGTTTGGTCGGGGCTGGGCTGGCTGATTGCCGGTGCGCTGTGCTGCATCACCATTGTGGGCATCCCGCTGGGAATGCAGTGCTTCAAAATGGCAGGGCTGACGGCTTCGCCCTTCGGCAAAGAGGTTATCTATGGCGGCGGGACGGGCAGCTTCCTTGTTAATCTGCTGTGGATTGTTCTGCTGGGCTGGGAGCTGGCAGCGTATTACCTGGTGATGGGCTGCATCTTCTGCGTCACCATTGTTGGCATTCCCATTGGCCTGCAAAGTTTCAAAATGGCAAAACTGGCGCTGATGCCCTTCGGTGCTGCGGTCGAATAATCCTGCGAAAAAAGCGGTACAAGGAACGGTGCAAATGCATCCTTTCCTGTACCGCTTTATGCCGTCACCGGCGGCAAGCACTCCCCGCAACCTGAGGGGGGAAATACCCAGATCTTCCAGAAGGTCAGCCGCAAGGGCGGACGGCATCCGTATCAATCGTTGAAGGCAGCCATGAAGCTTCTTATTTTTCTGCGTTTTTAATCCGCGCCGTCACGTCCGGCGGTAGGGTGATGTCCGCTGCCTTGGCGTTGTCTGCCAGATGGGCGGGGGTGGTGCAGCCGAACACGGCGGAGGTGACATTGGGATTGTCCAAAACATACCGCAGCACCACCTGGGCACCGGTCATGCCGGGCACATTGTTGACGAAGCGGTATTTTTGCCCCTGGATGATTTTGCCCCGGTGATTTGCCAGCGCCCGTGCCAGATACCACAAATCCTTGGGCTTACGGATTTTGAACACCCGGTTGGTGTACAGGGACTCCGCCAACGGCGCCCCGGCGATTACGCCAATGCCTTTTTCGTGGAGCTGGGACAGCAGCGCTTCCCGGTCCTGCCGCATGATGTTGTAGTCCGGCATGACGAAATCCACGCACTGGGTGTCCCGGATATATTCCAGCACATCGGTGTCAAAGGTATTGACACCCACTGCCTTGACAAGCCCTTCCTCCTTGAGCCGGTGAATCTCCTTGAGGTACTGGGGAGTCAGGTCGGCAATCTGGGGGCCATGCACCATCACCAAATCAACATACTCCAGTCCCATGGTTCGCAGGCTGGACTCCACACTGGGGAATACCCACTGGGGGGTAAAATCGTGGAAGTATCGCCCATGCTCCACCTTGGTGCCGAATTTGGTGGAGATGACCAGCTCCTCCCGGCGGACAAGGCTGGATTCTTTCAGGATTTTTCCGATGCGCCCTTCGGCAAGGCCATAGCTGTAGCCGGTGTCAAAATAGCGGATGCCCAGCGAATAGGCCTGCTCAAACAGCTCCGTGGCCTGCTGGTCGGTAATCAGGGATTTTCCCCACACGCTGGCGCAGCCGAAGCCCAGGGTGGTCATTTCAATGCCGGTGTTGCCCAGCTTCCGTTTTTCCATGTAAAAAATCTCCCGCATTTTTGTTATTACTATAGTTCAAATGGCGGATGCTGTCAAGAGTCCGCTGCTGCATCAAAGAAAGGAATGATTATGACTTACTCCGGTATCAAGCCCGGCATTTTTATCGACCGGCCCAATCGCTTCATTGCCCATGTGGAGATTGACGGCGTAGTTGAAACCGTCCATGTCAAGAATACCGGTCGCTGCCGGGAACTGCTGCCCAAGGGGGCGCAGGTGTACTGCCAGGAATTTGACAGTCCAACCCGGAAGACTAAATTCGATTTGATTGCGGTACAAAAGGGAAGCCGTCTGATTAACATGGATTCCCAGGCACCCAATAAGGCTGCGGCGCAATGGCTGCAAGAGGGCGGCCTGGGAAATATCGAAAACCTGCGGGCGGAGACAACGCACGGTGATTCCCGCTTTGACTTCTCCTTCACCAAGGGCGGCGTGCCCTGCTTTTTGGAGGTAAAGGGGGTTACCCTGGAGGAGGACGGCATTTGTATGTTCCCCGATGCCCCCACCGCCCGGGGGACGAAGCACCTGCATGGCCTGATAAAAGCGGCGCAGGAGGGTTATGGCGCTTATGTGCTTTTTGTGATTCAGATGGCGGATGTCCGGTGCCTTCGCCCCAATAAGAAAACCGACCCAAATTTTGCCGCCGCTTTGAGGGCAGCAAAAGAAAGCGGCGTGCAGGTGATGGCGGCGGAATGCACGGTCACCGCGGACACAA
Organism: uncultured Eubacteriales bacterium; assembly: GCA_900549705.1. Classification (GTDB taxonomy): domain Bacteria; phylum Bacillota; class Clostridia; order Oscillospirales; family Oscillospiraceae; genus Faecousia. Next base: position 1,199 of record URPI01000211.1, on the reverse strand, counting down.
TGACAATTTCCGGTGCAGTTTCGGTGGAATTATCAGATAATGTGGAAAATTTGTGAATAATGATTGATTTCTTTCCTGATTCGTATATAATAAGGGATGTGCAGCGGCGTACCCGCTGTGTAGAAAAAATGGTCAAGGAGAATGAACATGAAAAAGTTTCTGGCAATCCTGCTGGCTCTGAGCATGGTTCTGTCCCTGGCTGCCTGCGCGTCCACCACTGACGATGCAAAGGCTACCACGGCTCCCACAGAGGCAGTAACCGAGGCTGCTACCGAAGCTCCCACCGAGGAAGCAACCGAGGCTCCCACCGAAGCGCCTACCGAGGCTCCCACCGAAGCTCCTACGGAAGCTCCCGCACAGCCCATGACTCACGCAGAGTACATCGCTGCCGAGCTGGACAGCGAAGTGTACGTTGAGACCTATGTCCAGGCACATCAGTCCTGGTGGGATGGTAAGATTACCGTTTACGCCCAGAGCGAAGACGGCGCTTACTTCATCTACAACATGGCCTGCACCAAAGAGGATGCAGAGAAGCTGGTTCCCGGCACCAAGCTGCTGGTCAAGGGCGTGAAGTCCGAGTGGGCTGGCGAAGTTGAAATTACGGATGCCACCTTTGAAATTGCAGAGGGCAGCTTCGTTGCTGAGCCTGTGGACGTGACCGAGCTGCTGGGTCAGGAAAACCTGATTGACCACCAGAACGAGCTGGTTTCCGTCAAGGGTCTGACCGTTGAAAAGGTCGAGTACAAGAACGGCGAGCCGGGTGACGATATCTATGTTACCTTCACCATTGGCGAGCTGACCGCTGATTTCTGCGTGGAAGCTTACCTGACCGGCCCCGACAGCGAGGTCTATGCTGCCGTTGGCGCTCTGAATGTGGGCGACGTGGTGGATGTGGAGGGCTTCCTGTACTGGTACAATGGCGCCAACACCCATCTGACCAAGGTCACTGTCGTTACCCCTGCTCCTGCGGCAGAGGCCGATGCTCAGAACGAAACCGCTGAGGAAGCTGCTGTGGAAGATGCTCCCGCTGTGGTTGCTGAGGAAGCCACTGAGGAAGCAACTGAGGAAGCTACCGAGGAAGCAACTGAAGAAGCTACCGAGGAAGCTACCGTTCCCGAGGAGACCGTTACCGAGGCTCCTGTTCCCGGTGTGATTACCAAGGCCGCTCTGGTGACCGACGTGGGCACCATTGATGACGA
>URPI01000210.1 GCA_900549705.1 uncultured Eubacteriales bacterium | reverse complement strand
ACCGACGAATGCCAGAGTCAAAGTCTGGTGCCTTACCGCTTGGCGACATCCCAATATGATGGTGTATCGCGCCCCAGGTCGGACACACAGGGGATTATACCATGACTACGCCCGGTTTGCAAGTACTTTTTTAAGCGAATGATAAAAAATATTGGGAAACTCCTTTGGACGGACTGCATGGAACTGTGGCGCAAAGCGCGGGGGCGTGAATAGTGAATAGGTAAGAGGCGGAAACGCCCATGAAAAAATTATCTATCCACCGTTCACGGTTCCCTGAGCCCTGAAAGGGCGTTTCCGGGGCGCACAAGAGGGGGTTGGGTGGTGTCGTCACCGGGCGGGGGAGGGCACTACCGCATCGGTACAGGGTTTGCAGCGTCATCGTCCGGCGCACTGCTGCCGGGGGCAACGATGACCTCCTTACAGCGGGCGGCGATTTCTCTGGCGCGGGCAATGGCCTCCTCTGGAATAGGAGCGCCGAGGGGGACGACAACCATTTCTGCGGCCAGCAGCCGGGCAAGGCGGACATCTACATCGTTCTCATACAGGATGCCGGTGGCAAAGGGGATGCCCCGGCGCTGCAGGTCACGGTAGACGGGAATGCCGCTGCCGTTGCCTGCTACTACAAACACCTGAGGCTCGCCCACGGGCTTTGCCAGCTCAATGCTGCCAAACAGGGGATCATAAAATCCGGCTCGGATGTCATACAGCTCCCGAATCCGCTCCTCCTGGAAAATCTCGCCCGGTGTACCAGCGGCAAAGAGGGAATCACCCTTGATGGTCATGATGCGGTCGGCTGCCTTTTCCGCCAAATCAATTTCGTGCAGGCTCATGAGTACGGTGATGTTCTTCTTCCGTGCCATTTCCGTGAGGATGGACAATAGCTCCAGCTTGTGCCGCACATCCAAAAAGGAGGTTGGCTCGTCCAGCAGAATCAGCTCCGGCTCCTGGGCAATGGCACGAGCAAGCAGCACCCGCTGCCGCTGTCCGTCACTGATGGCGGTAAAGTCCCGGTCGGCAAGGTCGGTGGCGTGGACAGCCTCCAGTGCCTCGTCCACCTTCTGCTCGTCCTCCTTCCGCAGAATGCCAAAGCGCCCGGTATAGGGGTAGCGTCCGGTTGCCACAATGTCCCGGCAGGTGGTCAGCTCCACCCGAATGCGTTCGGTGAGAATGACGGCGATTTTTTTGGACAGCGCCTGGTAGGAATAGCTCGCAATTGGCCGCCCTTCAAACAGGACACTGCCGGAAATAGGGGGCAGCTCCCGAATGATTGTTTTTAGCAGCGTGGATTTCCCTGCGCCGTTGGGGCCGATGAGCGCCACAATCTCCCCCTTTTGAATTTCCATGGAGATGTTCTGCACCACCGGTACGTCCTGGTAGCCGATGGATAAATTTTTCAGTTCCAGATAGGCCATTATTTTCGGCTCCCTTTCTGCCGCAGCATCATGTAAATCACCACCGGTGCGCCGAACAGAGAGGTGACGGTGCTGATATTCAGCTCTGTGGGTGCAAAGGCGGTGCGGGCGATAAGATCACAGAGCATACACAGCACGCCACCCCCCAGGAAGGAGGCTGGAATCACCAGCAGTGGCTTGGAGGAGTTCAGACAGCGCTTTATTAAGAACGGAACAGCGATGCCCACAAAGGAGATTGGCCCGGCGTAGGCCGTCACCGTTGCCGAGAGAATGCTGCTCAACAAGATTAAAGTGGTGCGGAACACCTTGATATTCACCCCCATGCTCTGGGCGTAGCTCTCCCCCAGCTGATAGGCGTTGATGGGCTTTGCCAGAAGGAAAACCGCGAAGAAGGTGATGCCGATGGTGATGGCGGCAATGGCAACGCTGTTCCAGTTCATGCCGGAGAAGCTGCCCTTGCTCCAATTGTGCAGGTTTACAATTTCACTGTCGGCGGCGAAGGTGACCACAAAATCCGTAATGGCGGTGCAGATGTAGCCCACCATAATACCGGCTACCAGCAGCGTGGACATCCCCCGGATGCGCCGGGAGAACAGCAGAATAAAGCCCACACTCACCAGCGATCCCACGAAAGCCGCAGCAATCATGGCAAAGGAGGAGACGCTGCCGAACCACTTCATGCAGCCAATCATGGCAAAGGCCACTGCCATTTTGGCGCTGCTGGAAATACCCAGCACAAAGGGCCCCGCCACGGGGTTGGCGAAAAAGGTTTGCAGCAGGAAGCCGGACAATGCCAGCGCCCCGCCCAGAATGGCTGCCATAAAAATCCGGGGCAGCCGGATTTTCCAGATGATGTTCACCTGGGTGATATTGCCGGTTTTGGTAAACAGTATCTTTAAAATTTCATCCACCGGAATGGCTATATTGCCGATGCGGATATTCAGAATAATAATCAGCAGAAAGGCGGCAAGCAGGGATGCAAAGACCGTCACTACCCGTATCGTTTGCTTCTTCATTTTATCACCCGATGCAGAAAGGTCATGTCCCCTTCGTCCCCGCCGGTGAGCGCAAGATGGATGTCCCAAATCATTTGCCCCACAATGTCCGTTTTCTGATAGAAGTCCTTTCCGGTGCAGTAGACATCTCCGGTCTGGACGGCCTTGAAGTCGGCAAACAGGCTGTCCTTGGCCAGCAGCTCAGACATACGGGTCAGGGGAGTGCCGATGGTGGCGTTGTAGATAAGTACATCTGCCTGGGAGGCGACTGCATAAAAGTCCTCCATGGTGATGGGGAAAGAGGTGGAAACACCGGTGTTGTCCATGGAGTCAAAGCAGTAAGTGCCCCCGGCCAGGGCAATCATTTTTGGAATATAGTCTGTATTTTTCCGAATGACGATGGAGCCATCGGTGTTCACATAGAAGAAAGCCACGGTTTTTCCGGTGGATTCGGTGCTTTCCAGCTGGGTGATGATGTCCACCTGCTGCTGGAAGCACGCCTCTGCCGCGTCTTCCTTTCCGGCCAAAGCAGCATAGAGCTTCACCCATTCCGTGCGCCCCAGGGGATGAGGCTCATAGCTGGAACGGTCCACCAGCACCGGGATGTCCAAATCTTCCAGCATTTCCTTCACCTTGGGGGTGTGGTAAATCATGGTGGATTCAATGGCAAGCTGGCAGTCTTCGCTGAGCAGCAGCTCATAGTCCGGGGCGCTGTACTTTCCGGCGTAGAGCATGGCACCGGCCTGCATGGCTTCCACCGCACTGGGGATGTACCAGCTGCTTTCCTCCGCGCCGGATAGCCGGATGCAGTCAACGGCATCCACCGCGTCAAACAGGCTCATGGCAGAGGTGGCAGCCAGGTAAATGCGGCTCAGGGGCTGCTGCAGGGGGATGATGCTGCCCAGATTTTCCGGCACATCAGCTCCCTCTGGAATGACCAGAAAATCTGCTCCGTCCGTAATGGAAATCAGAGTGAAGCCGCCCTGATAGCGGTAGAGGTGAAAGCCCTGGGCATATTGCAGGGAAGTCTCGTTTTCGTAAACAAGGCCGTCAATGTCCGGCGCATCCGCCTGAGCGGAAACGAGAAAGGCAAAAAGAATCAGAAAAATGCTGAATAGTTTTTTCATGGTGTTATCCTCGGTGATAGAGTGATTGACTTATTGTATGGGGCAGTCGTTGTACACGCGACTGTAGGGGCGGATAGCATCCGCCCGCAACCCCACGGGGCGGAGCGGTGCGTTGGATGGGATGCGCTATCTGTAGGGGTCGACTGCTAGTCGACCCCTACTAGACTGTCCTG
>URPI01000209.1 GCA_900549705.1 uncultured Eubacteriales bacterium | reverse complement strand
CCATGGGAAACGAATCTTACCCCGCAAAAGGCAAGATTCGCTTAGATTTATATTCAACTATTTACTTTATTTAACAGTCGAATTCAAACCTCCAACCGTGTTGCCAATCTGATTTACCTGAGAGTCTGCAGTGCTGACGATTTTCTTTGCATAGTTCACCAAAATGCCAACCAAGACCAGACCAACAGCCACCAGGATAATGGTGATGATGATGTCGAGGCCCTCGTCCTCTTCACGCATTTTCTGCAGCTCGTTCTTTGCCATGTTAGCGCCGACCAAAGCCTTGATGTAGATCTTGTTTATAAACTTATTCATAAAATATTCCTCCTGAGAATTTATTTATATAAGCAGACGGTCTGCCTATATCCACTTTTAAATCGCCATATCCATGCCGGACATGGCTGCCACCATGATGATGAGAATTACACCAATCAGAACGATAGTCGTGGGGGCCAGCAGCTGTGCAGCGGCATCATCGCCCTTGCGCAGCAACATCTGCCGCCGCTGGGACATCAGCTCATCGGCCTGCTGGCGCATCACAGCGGTCACGTCTGACCCACCCTTTTCGATGTTCTGGATAATGATGCTTGCAAACTTGCGCACTTCCGGCGAACCAGTGCGGACACCAAAGTTGTAGATTGCTTCTGCGCTGGCCATACCGTTGTCCATTTCACGGCAGGCTTCCTGCATCAACTCATAAATGATGCCCTGCTTGCTTTTTGCAACGATATACCACGCCTCTTTCAGAATCATACCGCAGTTCATCAGCAGAGTTAGCTTGGATACCACATTGGAAAACTCCATCATGCATTCCGTGCTGCGCTTCTGGAGCTGATTGCTCATCTCATTTGCGCCGTTGGAATAAATAACTGCCACCATGGCAACACCTGCCACCAGCACAGCAAACAGCATATAGCCATCCATGAATACAGCGGCGCAGAATGCCAAAGCCAGCACCAGCAGGGACATTGATAAGGTTCGTGCCCAGTACAGCCGCGCCCAGTATTCCACAAAGCGCCCACCGTTTTCAGGATGCAGGATAGCCGAGGCCGATATCATCTTTTTGCCCACTGCCGAATCCATCGAAAACATCGGCATCTGCTGCATGGCAAACCCAGCTGCCCACAGTTCTTTATCGCTGAATTCTTTTTCCGGCACACCCTCAATGCGCCAGTCCTCTTTTTTGCCGCGCATCGTCAGCAGGATAAAAAGAACTGCCAAGACCGTGCCTATCGCCAGACAAATCATTTTTACAATCAGCATTCCTCTTTACCTCACCGCAATGATTTTCTGTCCCCAGATGTAGGCGATGGCAAACAGTACCAATGCACCTGTCACAGCTGCAACGCCTACCGGAGAAGCCAGATTCTGTGCAAATGTCTCGTTGGCACTACGCATCAGCGCAACAATGAGCACCGGAGCCAGCATAATGATATTCAGCTCCATTTCATTTGCATGGATCTTCGCCTGGATTTCATCCTCCACTTCCATCCGCTCGCAGATGATATCGTGGGTCTGGTTGATGACGCGGCTCATGTTACCGCCGGGGCCGTAGCAGACCTGAAATACATTATTAAAATCCTGTATCTCCTCCACGCCGCTGCGTTTAGCAAAATCATCCATCATGACATCCAGTGTCACATTGATCTGCTCTGCACGGCGGAACTGATCCAGCTCTTTGGAGATCAACGCATCATCAGAATACTGCATACACATATCCGTATACGCCGAGCTGAACGCATCGCGCACAGTGCTGTTAGCCGCCAAAGAAGCGGTCAACGATTCCAACATATCGCGGAACTGCCGCCGCAGCGTATCCCGGCGTTTTCTTTCCATTCTGTTTCTTCTGGCGATGCTCCTTTTCCCCGCTCTCGGCACCGCCGGGACGACCGTTCCTGAGGGATTTACCGTTTTCCACGGCGACCGGGACGTTCCGCAGATCGCCCTGTCCGTGGATGATTGCTACAGCCGGGAACACGTGACCGAAATTCTGGATCTGTGCGAAGAATACAACATTCCCGTTACGTTTTTCGTGGTGGGCAAGGCCCTGAAAACGGCGGATCAGGATCTTTGGCAGCGCGCCCTCGATCTGGGCTGCGAAATCGGCAACCACACCTGGGCTCATTCCAGTCTGCCGACTCTGAACCGGGAAAAGGTGAAGAAGACCCTGACCCGGACGCAGGAGCAGCTGGACAAGGTGCTGGGCTACCACTACCCCATGCAGCTCATGCGCCCGCCCTACGGCAATCTGTCGTCCAAGAAGGGCAAAAAGAGCGATATGTGGGTGGTAGAGTCCATCTATAAGGCGGGTTATGTCCATGCCGTCCGCTGGGACGTGGATACCACCGATGCGAAAAAAGCGCTGAAGAACACGCAGAACGGCAGCATTCTGCTTTTCCATGCCAACGCCAAGGACGTGCGCTGCCTGACCAAGCTGATCCCCAATCTGCTGGACAAGGGCTTCGAATGTCTGACGCTGAGCACACTGCTGGGGCTGGAAGACCCGGTTCCCGAAGATGCTCAGACGGACGCAGCGGGCGTGTGACCGTCTGCAAAGACCGAAGGCGCGAAAAAGCGTTCTTCGGTCTTTTTTGTAAAATTTCTGGTTGACAAAATGAAAAACACGTGTATAATGGAAAAAGTGCTGAGGGGCATGGTGTAACGGTAACACGTGGGTCTCCAAAACCTTTGTTGAGGGTTCGAGTCCTTCTGCCCCTGCCATAAGTCGCTTGCTTAGATTCGTTCAGGTGGGCGGCTTTTTTGTTGTCGTTTTTTCCATATAATCCGGCGTTTTTTCCCTTTGCCGCCCTGCTTCGCCGTGCTATAATGATAGCATTCAAAAAGACGATCCCATGGGAGTTTTCCCGTTGAATTTTAAGGAGGAATCAGCATGGAGCATCCTTTCAACGTCGTGCTGTACGGCGGCGATTACAACCCGGAGCAATGGCCCAAAGAAATCTGGAAGGAAGACCTGCGGCTGTTTGATCTGGCCGGGATCAACAGCGCAACAGTGAACGTGTTCTCCTGGGCCAAGCTGCAGTCCTCGGAGGAAGAATACCACTTTGCGGAGCTGGATGAAATCATCGATATGCTCTCCAAGGCGAATATCCAGATTGTGCTGGCCACCTCCACGGGTGCCATGCCCGCGTGGCTGGTGCGCAAGTACCCCGAGGTCGCCCGGGTGGACTACGAGGGCCGCCGCCATAAATTCGGCGGACGGCACAACGCCTGCCCCAACAGCCCTGTCTTCCAGCACTATGCCCACGAACTGGCGCACCGGCTGGCGGAGCGCTACGGCAGCAATCCTCACGTGGTGTGCTGGCATGTAAGCAACGAATACGGCGGAGCCTGTTACTGTGAGAACTGCGAAAAGGCTTTCCGGGTCTGGCTGCGGAAGCGTTACGGCACACTGGATGCGCTGAACGCTGCGTGGAATACGTCCTTCTGGGGCCATACCTTCTACGATTGGGACGATATTGTGGCTCCCAATGCGCTGGGTGACGGTATTCCATCCGACAAGACCTGCTTTGCCGGTATGTCCATTGATTACCGTCGCTTCATGTCCGACAGTCTGCTGGGCAACTTCACCATGGAGCGGGACGCCATCCGGGAATGCGACCCCTCCACTCCCATCACCACCAACCTGATGGGCACCTACAAGGGGCTGGATTACTTCCGCTGGGCCAAGGAGATGGACATTGTCTCCTGGGATAATTATCCCTCCTTCGATACGCCGTGGAGCATGACCGCCATGA
>URPI01000208.1 GCA_900549705.1 uncultured Eubacteriales bacterium | reverse complement strand
CTCCCGAATGATGTCCTCGGAAATTTCCACCTATCTGACCGGGCGATATGTAGCCTTCCGCATTTACACCCTTTCTTTCGGCGAGTATCTGACATTCAAAAAGCAGTATGCGGCGGTGGGGGAGCCCAGGCAGGAGCTGGCAAATTACATCCGGCTGGGCGGCTTCCCGGCCACCCATCTGAGAAGCTTCTCACAGGACGAGATTTACACCATTGTCCGGGACATTTACAACTCCACCATTTTCTCGGACATTGTAAAACGGAACCAGGTGCGGAAGGTTGACCAGCTGGAACGGGTGGTCAAGTACACCTTCAACAATGTGGGCAACACCTTTTCCGCCAAATCCATTTCCGACTACCTGAAAGCAGAGCACCGCACCATCGACAATGAGACGGTATATGCTTACCTGGAAAAGCTGGAAAAGGCGTACCTGCTGCACCGCTGCTCCCGGTACGATTTGCAGGGGAAGGAGCTGCTGAAAACCCAGGAGAAATTCTATCTGGCGGACACCTCACTGCGCTATGCCGTCTTGGGCTACAATGCAGATACGGTGGCGGCGAGCTTGGAGAATGTGGTATATTTGGAGCTGTGCCGCCGGGGCTACACGGTGAACATCGGAAAAAACGGAGATGGCGAGATTGACTTTGTTGCCACCCGGCAGAATGAAAAGCTCTATGTCCAGGTCACAGAGCGAATCACTTCCGAAAAAACGGAGTGCCGGGAGTATGACCGGCTGCTGGACATTCGGGACAACTACCCCAAATACGTCCTGCGCACGGATGACTTCGCAGGCGGCAATTACGAGGGAATCCAAACCATGCACGTTGCGGACTTTTTGCTGTCTGCTGCGTTTTGAGAAAATGGAAATTATCCCGGATTTCTGCGTGAAATCCGGGATTTTATACTAATCCTCGACTAAAAAATCCATAATTTTGGATTTAATCATGACCGGCACGACACCCCCTCTGCGACTCGCTAAGTGCCGCCTACGGCGGTTGCCCGCTTGCATAGCGCCTGCGGGCGTTTCAGTCAGCCCGTTCGGGCTGCCAGCTTTTAGCAGTGGTATGATTGCCACCGGCAATCATAATTTTGAAAGATTCGCTGCGCTCTGCAACACCCCAGAGGTGGAGCCGAGGGCACTTCGCGTCATGATGAGGCTCTTAAATTGTGGATGCTTTAATCAAGAATTAGTATTAAAGGATATTTTTTGCATTCGCGTGAGAGATAACTCTCTTTTCCGGTCTATCAGGGTGAGGAACGAAAACGACAAGTGAGGTGACGAATATGACTGACGAGCAAATTGTAACTTTGTTCTTTGCCAGGTGCGAAGAGGCGGTTTCCTGCACCGATAAAATGTATGGGAAACGGCTGCTGCATCTGGCTGAGAACATTGTGCGCAGTCCGCAGGACGCGGAGGAATGCGTCAGCGATACACTCCTGAAGGCCTGGGATTCCATTCCTCCCCAGAAGCCGGAGCATCTTTTTGCCTATCTTGCAAAAATCTGCCGCAACGATGCCCTCAGCAAATTGGAGCAGCGCAACGCCAAAAAGCGAAAGGCGGAGGTGGTCAGCCTGACGGAAGAAATGGAATGCTGCATTCCCGATGTCTCCCGGCTTCGGGAGCTGGAAGCAAGAGAGCTGGGGCGGGCGCTGGATGATTTTGTGCGGACGCTTTCTGAGGACAACCAGCTGATTTTCCTTCGGCGGTATTGGTACATGGATTCCGTGGGCGAAGTTGCCGCGCGGGTAGGACTGTCGGAAGGAGCCGTGCTCATGCGGCTGAACCGCATCAAAGGAAAGCTTCGTACCTATCTCAAAAAGGAGGGAATGTATCGATGAACGAAAAGAATGTGCAGGAGGCGCTGGGCTTCCTGGGGGATGACCTGATTGAGAAAGGAGAATTTGACATGATGCAGCGTAAAAAACATTCCCGCGTCCGGCGTGGCGTTCTGATTGCGGCGGTGCTGGCGGCGACCCTGGCGGTGGGATGCGCAGCGGCGTATTTGGTAAGTATGGATGGTCTGCGCCTGGCGGACAAAGCCTATACCCAGGGCGTGCGCTACCGGGAGGACGGCTCCAAAATTGCCCCCACAGAAAAGGTCATGCGCTATCTCAGCGTGACCGGCCCGGAGGGCAGCAGAAACCAACTGGCATCCCAGGAGTGGTTTGACTACAAGCAGACCTGTGACATTGCCCCTGAAAATTTCAACAAGCCAGAAGCTTACGCCGACTATATGGGCATCTACTCCCAGGAAATGCTGGACAAGCTGGATGAGATTTGCCGGAAGTATGACCTGAAGCTGGCGGGAGACGTGGAAATTTTCCAGATATGGGACGGGGCGCTGTTTGCGCAGCAGCTTGGCATTGACACCGTTTCTGCCAACGCGGACGTGCTGGGCCTGAAATTTGGGGGCGCACGGGTGGCGGAATGCGGCAACTTCAATGCTTCCTATCAGGCAGTCTATCAGGAAAATGAAATGACACTGCAATATGACTACCGGGATAAGAATTATTTCAGCGATGCAATTCTGTCTGTTGCGGACGTGGAACATGCCAGCCAGAGCGTCCTCACCCTGCCAGGGGGAGAGGAAGTGCTGATGGTGCAGGAAAAGGATGGAAATGTCTATTACCTCTGCGACCGGGAGGATGCTTTCGTTACCGTAACAGTGAAAAATGTGGGCATCGACTGGGACAGCCCCAGCAATGTGCTGAGTCGGCAGGAATTGGAGCAGCTGGCATCTGCAATCGATTTCCAGGTGAAGCCGACCCCCATCAGCGATATGGCGGCAGTCAGGCAGCAACTGGAAGTGTCGCGGCAGGATGCCGAAAACTGGCGGGAAGACCCGGCAGAGAAGGAGAGGCGCAAAGAGGAACAGGAGAAAAATGAGAATAAGACCAGTTTTGCGGCGTTGATTTCCCAAATTCGGGAGAATGAAGACTACTTCGTTGCCAATCGAAATCCGCTCTACAAGGACTTCTGGGACACGATGGACTATGCGCTGCTGGATGTCAACGGGGACGGACAGGAAGACTTGCTTTTGGGCCGGGAGGGATATATCAATGAGATATGGACAATGCAGAATGGAATCACCTCCCGCGTGACCGCGACGGCGAACCGGGGCTATATTTGCCAGGGCAATGTCTTTGAGGAGTATGTGTTCCTGGATGGCAGCCCGTACCACCTCTATTTCCAATTAGAAGGAGGAGAACAAAAGCCCATTGTGAGCGTGATGTACCATGCCGCCGAGGGCACCTGGGTGTTGGAGGGCGAGGAAACCGTGTGGGAGCAGCAGCCCATCACCGAGGAAGAGGCAATGGAGAGAATCGCCTCCTTCCCGCGGATACCCATCACCATGCAGCCGGTGAAGGACTATCCCATGGCATAAAACAGCCGCCCCCGGCACGGCGGAAGCTGCGTCGGGGGCGTTCATAAAATATTTGAAAAAACTTCAAAAAAGTGCTTGACAAAACTTGCCAGCGGTGTTAATATATCTGAGCTGTCCGCGAGAGCGGTTCACAGCGGCAAAAGTTCACAAAAAAGCGGCAAAACTTCAAAAACTTTGAAAAAAGTTCTTGACAAGCTAAGCTTTTTGTGATAATATGTCAAAGCTTAATTGAGAGCGAAAGCTCAAAAGAAAGCGAACACTGTACCTTGTAAATTGAATAACGAAAAGACAAACTATAACACCTTGGACAATTAAAATGGATTGTTTAAGCGTAAGCGAAAAAACAGCCAACGAAAATTCTTGAGTAAT
>URPI01000207.1 GCA_900549705.1 uncultured Eubacteriales bacterium | reverse complement strand
CACCGGGTAGGGGCGGCTCGAAGCCGCCCGCTGCGGCGCAGCCGCTCAACATTCAACGAACCGCCCAGTTGCGTCAGCTTCGGGAGGCTAAGAGCCTCCCCTACATGGCGTGGGCATATGAGTTGCCCTATCATCCTTTACAAAATGTTTACTCGTGCAATCGTCGTGGCGGTTGCTTTGCAACGCTTGCCAAACACATCGGGGGTGTGATATAATATGAATAAAAGGAGATGCGGGTATGATTGAAAAAATGGATTTCCCTTACAGCCCCAAGGGCAAGAATCGGACGCTTCACATTTATCTGCCGGAGGGCTACGCTTCCTCCGAAGAACGCTACCCGGTGATGTACTTTTTTGATGGACAGAACCTATTTCACGACTGGGAGGCCACCTATGGAACCAGTTGGGGACTAAAGGACTTCCTGGACGGCTGGGCGAAGAAAATAATTCTTGTGGGCATGGAGTGCAGCCACGAGGGAAATGAGCGGCTGGATGAATACAGCCCCTATTCCTTCTCCATGGGGCACTGGGGCTATGTCCGGGGCATGGGCGCAAGAACCATGGACTGGATTGTGCAGGAGATAAAGCCCATGATTGACGGCTGCTACCGCACCTATCCCTTTCGGGAGGCCACGGGCATCGGCGGCTCCAGCATGGGCGGGCTCATGAGCCTGTATGCTGCGGCAGCGTACAACAGTACCTTTTCCAAGGCCGCCTGCCTGTCCAGCACCATTTCTCCCTGCTTTTCCACCCTGGCGCGAGAGATTCTGCGCCACCGCCTGGATGCCGACACCCGGATGTACCTCAGCTGGGGCACGGAGGAGGCGGGGCGCGCTCAGACGGACGAAAGCCTGGACTGGCTGACCCAGACGGCACGGAACAATCTGGCAGTGGAAGCGCTGCTGCGCCAGCAGAACGTGGATACCTTCCTGTACTGCCAGCGCTTCGGCGGGCACTGCGAGGCGGACTGGCAAAAACAGGTTCCGCAGTTTATGAACTACCTTTGGATGGGATGATTATGAAACCGTATCAAAATTTCGTATTTGATTTATATGGCACGCTGGTGGACATCCGCACCGAGGAGGGGCAGCCTTCGTTCTGGCGTTCATGCAGCCGGTATCTGGGAATGCAGGGCGTTCATTATGAGCCGGGGGTACTGCGTCAGAAATATGAGCAAGGCGTGAAGGCACTGGAAGAACAGAAACGGCTGGAGCTGCCCCAGGGCGCGGAGCCGGAAATTGACATTGGGGCGGTGTTTGGCACGCTTTACCGGGATGCCGGGGTGGAGGCAGACCAGCGGACAATTGCGGATTTTGCCCGCACCTTCCGGCTGCTGTCCCTGAAACGGCTGAAGCTGTTCCCGGGGGTGGTGAGGCTGCTGGATGCCATCCATGAGAATGGGAAGCAGGTGTATCTGCTCTCCAATGCCCAAACCCTGTTTACCCGCCCGGAGCTTACGCTGCTGGGGCTTGACTGCAAGCTGGACGGGAGCATCCTCTCCTCTGAGGCAGGGCGGAAGAAGCCCGACACCGGCTTTTATCAGCTGATAATGGATATGTACGAGCTGAACCCGGCGGAGACGGTGATGGTGGGCAACGATGACCGATGTGACTGCTGGGGCGCGCACAATGCGGGGCTGGACAGTGTTTATGTCAGTACCTGGCAATCCCCGCAGCTTTCCGGCTCACTGCCGGGAAACTGCATTACCATCCATAAAATTGCCGATTTAACAGATATGATTGAAGGAGCTGATTGAAATGGATTCCATGAATCGATTGACGCAGCGGCTGAATGCCGCGGGCTTTGACACGGCGTTGGTTACCGACCCAAACGCCATCCGTTATTTTACCGGAACGAAATTTTCCCCCGGTGAGCGGCTGCTGGCGCTGGTGGTGAAAAAGGACGGGGGCTGCACCCTGCTGATCAATAAGCTGTTTTTGTATGATGGGGCGCTTCCGGTGGTGTGGTACTCCGATGCCCAGGACGGCGTGGAGGTGCTTGCCGGTCTGCTGGAAGGCACGGTTGCGGTGGATAAGAGCTTTCCCGCCCGATTTCTGCTGGGGTTGCAGCAAAAAAAGCCCCAGTTGAAATTGCAGCTGGGCACGGTCATTGACGAGGTGAAGGCCATCAAGACCCCTCAGGAGCAGCAGAAGATGATGCGCGCTTCCATGGTCAATGATTCCGTTATGGCTGAGGTGGCGGGCATGATTGCCGTGGGCAAGAGCGAAAGCGCACTGCGGGACGAAATCGATGCGCTGTTCCGGGTGATGTCCCAGGGCAATTCCTTTGATACCATTGTCGCCTATGGCGACCATGCTGCCGACCCCCATGGCGTTCCCGGTGACCGGGTGCTGAACGAGGGAGAAGCCGTGGTGGTGGACATGGGCTGTGTGGTGGACGGCTATTGTTCGGATATGACGCGCACCTTCTTTGTGGGCTTTAACCCCGAGATGGAGCTGTATGACCTGGTGCGCCGCGCCAACCTGGCGGGGATTGCCGCCGTAAAGCCGGGCATTCCCTTCAAGGACATTGACCGCGCCGCCCGCAAGGTCATTGAGGATGCAGGCTACGGCGAATTCTTCACCCACCGGCTGGGGCACGGCATCGGCATGGAGGTACACGAGCCCTTTGACGTGTCTGCCACGGACGAGGTGATTGTACAAGAGGGGATGTGCTTCTCCATTGAGCCGGGCATCTACATTCCCGGCCGGGTGGGCATCCGCATTGAAGACCTGGTGTGTGTCACTGCCGATGGCTGCCAGGTGCTCAACAGCTACCCCAAGGACAAAGAGGTTCTGTAAACAAAAGGAAGAAATGTGAAATCGCACGCGGAAACGAACGGAATGGTTTGAAATGTATTTCGCGTCGGGCTTGCGATGCCCCCGGGGCGGTCAGCTGGCCGCCTCGGGGAAAAGAAATTTTACACAGCCCCTTTACAAACGGGGGAAAGTCTGCTATAATACATCCGCAATCGAGATATGCGCCAGTGGCTCAATGGATAGAGCATCGGATTCCGGTTCCGAGGGTTGGGGGTTCGAGTCCCTTCTGGCGTACCAAAAGACGGGTTATCCTTTTCGGGATAACCCGTCTTTTGTAGTGTGCCCGGCATGGGCAATGACTTGGTGGTGAAAGTCCACTACGGACTCGGTAGCAGGAACCGTTAGCCAAAGGCAAGGGTGTCCGCTGCAAAGTGGAATCTGAAAGAAGCCGGATATTGGGGATTGAATGTGGCCCCAATGGGCAAAGTTCCGGGCCGACGAACAGAAATCGCATAGGAGGCTGTTATAGGTGGACGACTCTGCTATACAAGAAGAAGTCCAATGCTACCCGAAGCTTATAGCAGTAAATGCGGCGGCTACACGGAATGAAGGTCATTGCTCTTACCCGGGGAGGTCTGCGAGATATGCTCCCGACAAGAGGCGTGAACGAATCGCCACAGGAGTAACCCATGTTGGAAGGCATGGCTGAACTCGCAGAAGTCAGTCTGAGTCATAGTACCGAAGAAGCTTGTGAAAGCAGGCGGAGGGAAGGACTCGGCGGTCGTCAGGAGATAGAGACTGCTTACCAATCAGTGCAGAAGCACATAACCCGAAAGGGGGTAGCTGCCAGAGGATAGGCTGGAAGCCGAAAGTAAAGGGCAGAACCGCAGAGCTGTTGCGGATAAGCAGCCCAAGGCAAAGGCACATCTCTTTGATGACTGAACCGCCGCTTGCGGAACCGCATGAGCGGTGGTGTGGGAGGACGGGGGTTAGTCACCCCC
>URPI01000206.1 GCA_900549705.1 uncultured Eubacteriales bacterium | reverse complement strand
CAATGTGATTCCGGCGCTGGCGCTGCTGCTGGTGATGGTGCTGCAAATGATTCCCGCCCTGACCCGCAAGGCGCAGCAGATTCTTCTGGCCCGCCGTGCCATCGGCAAGGGCATTTCTCAAACCGGCAAGCTCACCGACAAGGCAAAAGACGGCACAACCGTCCTCTCCGCCCTGACGGACTGGGCGCTGGAGGGCAGTCTGGTCACCGCCGACTCCATGCGCTCCCGGGGCTATGGCACCGGAAAGCACACCCATTTTCAGCTCTACCGCATGACCCGGCGGGACTGGGTGCTGCTGGCGCTGATTCTGGGATTGGAGATTGCCGTGGTGATGGCAGGCGGCACCAGTGCCTCCTTTACCCCCCGGCTGAAAATCAGCCCCCTGGGCTGGGGCTTTCCCCTGTATTGCTGCCTGCTGCTGATTCCCACCATTTTGCATCTCAAGGAGGCCGTTGTATGGCAGTTCTTACGCTGGAAGATTTGAGCTTTACCTATCACGGGGGGACTGCCCCCACATTGAACCATGTGAACCTGACCGTGGCGCAGGGAGAATACATTTTGCTGTGCGGCAAGTCCGGCAGCGGAAAAACCACCCTGCTGCGGCATCTGAAAACCGTCCTCAGCCCCCACGGAAGCCGAACCGGCGCCGTGCGCCTGGATGGCAGTCCCCTGGAAGAAATCGATCTGCGGCAGCAGGCGGAGAAAATCGGCTTCGTGATGCAGAACCCGGACGATCAGATTGTCACCGACAAGGTGTGGCACGAGCTGGCGTTCGGACTGGAAAACCTGGGCATGGAGCAAAGCCTGATGCGCCTGCGGGTGGCTGAAATGGCCAGCTTTTTCGGCATCCAGGACTGGTTTCACCGGGAGATTTCCCAGCTTTCCGGCGGACAGAAGCAGCTGGTGAATCTGGCAGCCATTATGGCAATGCAGCCGGAAATTCTGATTCTGGACGAGCCAACCAGCCAGCTGGATCCCATTGCCGCCGCCGACTTTTTGAACACCCTGAAAAAAATCAACCGGGAGCTGGGCACCACCATCCTCATTACCGAGCATCGGACGGAAGATATTTTCCCCGCCGCAGACCGGGTGATTGTGATGGAGCAGGGGCGCATCACCGCCGACGGCGACCCCCGGACGGTTGCCCGGCAGCTGTATGAAAGCGGAAGCCAGATGTTCCCCGCCCTGCCGGCACCGGTGCGGATTTTCTATGGTGCGGATGCGGCGGGAGCGTGTCCCCTCACCGTGCGGGAGGGACGGAACTGGCTGACAAGTCAATTCCCCACCCCGCCCCGGTTTTCCGCCTTGCCGCCGGAGGAAGCCGCCCCCGCCGGGAAGGTGGCTGCGCTGGAAATCCGGGAGGGCTGGTTCCGCTATGAGCGCACCAGCCCGGACGTGCTGAAAGGGCTGAGCTTCTCCGTCCCCCAGGGGGCGCTGTATGCCATTGTGGGCGGCAACGGCTCCGGCAAGTCCACCACCCTCAAAACCGCCTGCGGCATCTGCAAGCTCTACCGGGGCAGCGTCCGGGTCTTCGGGAAGCCCCTGCAAGCCTACAAGGGGCGGCTGTTTGACGGCTGCCTTTCCATGCTGCCCCAGGACCCCAAGTGCATCTTTGTGAAACAAACGGTGCTGGACGACCTGAAGGAAATGAGCGGCGACACAGAAAAAATCCAGGAAACCGCCCGGCTGTGCCAGATTGACCACCTGCTCCATGCCCACCCGGCGGATTTGTCCGGGGGCGAAATGCAGCGGGCGGCGCTGGCAAAGGTGCTTTTGACCCAGCCGAAGCTTCTGCTGCTGGACGAGCCTACCAAGGGGCTGGACAGCTTCTTCAAGCAGTCCTTTGCCTCCATCCTGGGGCAGCTGTGCCGGGAGGGTATGACGGTGGTGATGGTCTCCCACGATGTAGAATTCTGCGCCGAATACGCCGACGTGGTGGGAATGTTCTTTGACGGGCAGCTGCTGGCCTCCAACACCCCCCGTAAATTTTTCGGCTCCAACAGCTTCTATACCACCTCCGCCGCCCGCATGAGCCGAAGCACCTTCCAAAACGCCGTGACAGCCGGGGATGTCATCTCCCTGCTGAAGCAGAATGGGGCGGGCCTATGAAAAAATCCACACTTTTTTCCCTGCTGGCGATTTTCGTCCTGATTCCCCTGACCCTCTGCCTGGGCACCCAGGTCAAGGGGCGGTGGTACTATCTCATCAGCACCCTGATTATCATTGAGCTGATGCTCCCCTTTTTCTTCCGCTTTGAATCCCGAAAGCCCCAGGCACGGGAGCTGGTGATTCTCACCGTGATGGCTGCGCTGGCATCGGTGTCCCGGGTGGTGTTCTCCTTCTCCCCCTTCCTCAAAACCATCACCGGCATCATCATGATTACCGGCATTGCCTTTGGGCCGGAAGCGGGCTTCCTCACCGGAGCCGTTTCTGCCTTTGCCAGCAATTTCTTTTTCAGCCAGGGCCCCTGGACCCCCTGGCAGATGTTTGCCTATGGGTTCAGCGGCTTCTTTGCCGGACTGGTGTTCCACAACCACCGCACCTGGGCAAAGCCCTGGGTGCTGGCCCCCTTTGGATTTTTGACCATTGTGCTGCTGGTGGGACCCATGCTGGACACCTGCACCGTGTTTACCATGCTCAGCAAATTCACCGCCAAAAACGTCATGGCTGTTTACAGCGCCGGGCTATTGTACAATGTCAACCATGGCATCGGCGCAGCGCTGACCCTGCTGCTGGTGAGCAAGCCCCTGCTGCAAAAGCTGGAACGGCTGCAAACCAAATATGGCATTATGGAGATATGACCATGAATCCCAGTCAGCTTTATCTTTCCACCATTGACCCTCTCGCCGGTGACATTGCCCGCCGGGAGGGGCTGGGGGTGGAAATTGCGGAATTCTGCACCGCCATCAATGCAGACGACCTGTTTGAAGAAACCAATGCGTCCGTGGTGCGCCAGATTGCGGGGATTCCCCGCCGGATTCTCCACGGGCCATTTAACGAGCTGTTTCCCTGCGCCATTGACCCGCTGGCACGGAAGCTGGCAGCCTACCGCTATGCCCAGGCGCTTTCCCTGGCACAGCGCTACGGCGCAAGGAAGCTGGTGCTCCACGGCGGCTACAGCCCCCGGCTGTACTTCCCCTGCTGGTATGAGGAGCAGTCCATTGCATTCTGGAAAGAATTTCTGGACACCCACCCGGGGGATTATGAAATCTGTCTGGAAAACGTGATGGAGGAAACGCCGGAATCTCTCCTGCGCATTGTAACCCAGGTGAACGACCCCCAGCTGCGGCTGTGCCTGGATGTGGGGCACGTCAACTGCTATTCTTCCCTTCCGGCAAGTCAGTGGATGGCACAGTGGGGCGACGCCCTCTCCCATCTGCACCTGCACAACAACAATGCTTCCATGGACAGCCACGGAGGGCTATCCCGGGGCAGTCTCCCCATGGAAGAAATCATCCGGGGCATTGCCCCCCACATGACCGCCACCCTGGAGCTGATTGAAATCGGCGATTCCGTCCACTGGCTGAAAGAAAAATGCTTATTGTAAACTTCGCCGCCTTGGCTTCCCGCTCTGAGAGAATGTCGTAGTGAATGGTGTGTCCCCATGGTTTTGCACCGCCAACTGTAGGGGTCGCCTAGCAGGCGACCCGCTAGCTTCCGGGATAACGTGATTCGTTGGTTATGAATCGCTTGCGGTTTCTTCCCCTTGGCTTCCCCCGGGGGGAAGCTGTCGCAACAAAACAGCGGCACTTCGGAACCG
>URPI01000205.1 GCA_900549705.1 uncultured Eubacteriales bacterium | reverse complement strand
AGACGCATCGCCGTTGGCTGTTCATAAATTATTAGTCAGGACAGTCTACTACAGAATGAACAGGGAAGCTGTGCCATTCAACGCACCGCTCTGTCCCGTCAGGTTTCGGGCGGATACTATCCGCCCCTACCGCGTGTTTCCCGCTTGACAGCAGCCTTCTTCCGGGCTATGATGACTTTACAGGCAATTCCTGTAATCTTATTTGAGGTGAAGTTTTTTGAAGTTGAATACCATGTTTAAGGCAATTGTGGGCTAACCGGGAGGTTGGCAAATCCACACATCGCCATTCCTCCCGGGAGATTCCCTTTTCAAATCTTCAGGAGGAACCATCCAATGAACCGTGAAAACAAGCGGAAACAGTACGAAAAAGGTTATTATCAGGTAAATCCGTGCAGCGACAGCTTCGTCTGCAAGGTCTGTGGCCGTCTCATGACCCCGGAAAAAGCCGGAACCCGGCACCGCAACCATTGCAGCAACTGCCTGTGCAGCCTCCATGTGGACGACGAACCCGGCGACCGCGCCTCCGACTGCGGGGGCATCATGGAGCCGGTTGCCGTATGGGTGCGCAAGGGCGGCGAGTGGGCGATTATTCACCGCTGCCGCCGCTGCGGCGTGCTCCACTCCAATCGGGTGGCCGCCGATGATAACCCCATGCTCTTGATGAGCATTGCCCTGAAGCCCCTGGCGCAGCCCACCGTCCCCCTGGAACGGCTGGAGGAGCTGACCGACCAAATGGGCTATAACTGCACGCTCCGCTAACGCAGAACCATCAATCCCGGCGCGAAGCGCCCTCGGCTCTCCCTCTGGGAGAGCTGGCAGCCCGAACGGGCTGACTGAGAGGGTGTCGTCCGATGAATGGTATCAGCTTCCATTCATCCATCCGCATCCCCTCAGCTTCGCGCCAGCACATCCCCAAAAATGCAGAGCTTCCTTCGGGCGCTCTGCATTTTCTTTGCCCCGCTGCCCGGAAAAATTTGAAACTGTTCAAAAAATGTTGTATACTTTTCGTGAGAACTGTGTTATACTCTTGGTATTCGGTGCGGGTGGGCAGACCCGGCCTTCCGCTGGGGGCGGACAAATTCCCCACAAACAAGAGAGAAAATGCAGGCGTTTTTCGGAAGATAAGGCGATTCAGGGCTGAATTTTCTGGAATCGGCTGCCTGCTTTTTGTGTTCAAAATTTATTGCAGGTATTTTTCAAGCCTGTGATTCGTTATATTTTTTACGATTGAAAGGAGATTTTATCTTTTGGCTGAAAAACTAAAGATTATTCCTCTGGGCGGTCTGGATGAAATTGGCAAGAACATGACCGTTTTAGAGTATGGCAAGGATATGATTATCGTTGACTGCGGCGTAGGATTCCCCGATGAGGATATGTACGGCGTTGATTTGGTAATTCCCGACTTTTCCTATGTGGTTGCCAATTCCAAGAAGCTGCGGGGGATGTTCATCACCCACGGCCACGAAGACCACATCGGCTCCATCCCCTACTTCATGAAGCAGGTCATCTGCCCCGTCCACGGCACTGCCATGACCAACGGCCTCATCAAGCTGAAGCTGGAGGAGCACAAGCTGGACGACAAGGTAAAGCTGGTGACCCACAAGCCCGGCGACGTGGTAAAGGCCGGCTGCTTCAGCGTAGAATTTATCCATGTGAACCATTCCATTGCCGATGCCGTGTGCTTTGCCATCCGCACCCCCGTGGGCACGGTGGTCATGACCGGCGACTTCAAGATTGACCCCACCGCCTCCTGCGGCATGACCGATTTGGCGCGGCTGGGTCAGCTGGGCAACGATGGCGTGCTGGCACTGCTGGCCGACTCCACCAACGTGGAGCGTCAGGGCTACACCCCCAGCGAAAATGTGGTTGCCGAAAGCCTTGACCGCCAGTTCAAGGGCTGCGACCAGCGGATTATTGTCACCACCTTTGCCTCCAATATGCACCGCATCCAGGCTGTGCTCACCACTGCCCAGCGCTACGGGCGCAAGGTGGCCGTCACCGGACGCAGCATGGAAAATATGCTCAAGGTTGCCCAGGAGCTTGGATACCTGAATGTCAAGCCCGGCACCATCGTTGATATTTCCGCCATCAAGAGCATTCCTAAGAACAAGTTGGTCATCGTCTCCACCGGCTCCCAGGGCGAGAATATGTCCGCCCTGTACCGCATGGCCTTTTCCACCCACAAGCAGGTGGACATCACCGCCGGTGACCGGATTATCATCTCCGCCTCTGCCATTCCCGGCAACGAGAAAGCGGTGTCCCGCATCATCAACGAGCTGTACCGCAAGGGTGCCGAGGTGGTGTACGAAAAGAGCGAGGGGCTGCACGTCTCCGGCCACGCCTGCCAGGAGGAGCTGAAAATCATCCATGCTCTGGTCAAGCCCCGGTTCTTCCTGCCTGTCCACGGCGAGCAGCGGCACTTGCAGCTGCACAGCAAGCTGGCACAGTCCATGGGCATGAGCCCCCGGAACATCCACATCGGCGAATTGGGCACGGTGTTCGAGTTCACCGGAAAAAGCTGCAAAGAAGCGCCTCCCGTCACCGCCGGCAAGGTATTTGTGGACGGCACCGGTGTGGGCGACGTGGGCAGCGTGGTGCTGCGTGACCGCAAGCATCTGGCACAGGACGGTATGCTGGTTGTCTGCGTCAACCTGTCCAGCCAGAACGGCGAGCTGATTTCCGGCCCGGACATCATCACCCGCGGCTTCATTTACGTCAAGGAGTCCGACGAGCTGATGGAGGAGCTGCGGCAGGTGGCCATTGAGGCCATCGAACGCTGCCAGCGCAAGCGGGTTCGTGACTGGAGCGCCATCAAGTCCGCCATCAAGAACGACCTGAGCGGCTACCTGTACAAGACCACCAAGCGCAATCCCATGATTCTGCCCGTGATTATGGAAATCTAATTCATTCGGAGGGATGCCACAACGGCATTCCTCCTTTTTGCGGCAGTGCCGCCGGACAGTGACGCTACGAACCCTGTACCAATACGTCACTTCCCTAACCCACCCGGTAACGATACCGCTCAGAAACCGTCTTGTATATGCCCGGCGCGAAGCGCCCTCGGCTCCACCTCTGGGGGAGCTGCTGAGCGAACGCGAAGCTGAGGGGGTGTCGTTCCGGTGGTGCTAAGCAGCAAGACGTAAACCATCCCCAAGCAATCCCACACACCCCATCATCGGCCGTTATCAAATGTTATCGACCGTCATCGGCCATCCGCTGTCCCACAAATACCACTGTTTTCTTTCCCTTTCTTTTTTCTGCCTTTCCTGTTGCAGTTAATTGTAATTATAATAATATAATATATAGTTGGATACGAGCCGACATCATCCGCTATCGGCCGTTATCACATGATACCTTCCGTCATGGATGTTCCGTCTCATTCCTCGTAGGAATCCGGGTCATAGGCCGCTTTCCGCCGCCGAACCTTCCGGGCATACGCCTCAAAGTCCCTGTCCAACTGCACCTGGAGGATGCTCCAGACCGTCCCCAGTGTGCCGCCGAAATCGGGCACATCGCCAAACTCCGCGTAATCCAGAATCGCGTCAAACAGCTGCAGCTGCTCCGTCTTGTTCAGCAGCTTGAGGCAGGGGCGGATGGTTCCGAAGTAAACCATCACCCCAGGTCTTCTGATTGTTGTTTCCATTGTCGTTCCTCCTCTGTTGGGTTGATTTTTGATAACCCAATTATAGCACATACGTTCGCATATGTCAACACAAAAGATTACTTTTGAGAACAGAGAGTAAAATATTTACTACGTCAACTGTAGGGGCGGATAGCATCCGCCCCTACTGGACTGTC
>URPI01000204.1 GCA_900549705.1 uncultured Eubacteriales bacterium | reverse complement strand
GGGAAGCTGGTGAAGATGACGACGGAGGTGATGATGCCCGCCACCAAGTCCGCAATGCCCTCTGACAGATACACACCCACAAACCCCAACCGTGCCGTCAGCAGGAAGCACAGGGGAATGAGAATCACCACCTTGCGGTTCACCGCCAGCAGCAGGGCGGACTTTGCCTGACCCAAGGCCACATTCACATTTTGCAGTGTCATCTGCACAAAGAACATGATAGAGCCCATCAAGAACAGCGGGCAATAGCTTTTCACAATCTCCGTCACAGTCTCACTGGCCGAGAACACCCGGGCGTACAACTCCGGCCACCGCATGGAGAACGACCACACCACCACGCAGAACACAAAGCCAATGGCCGTCACATAGCCTATGCCCTGCTTCAGCCGCTTGGCATCTCCACGGCCATAGTTATAGCTGACAAAGGGCTGCACGCCATTGCCCAGGCCGTTGAGGGGCAGAAAAATCAACTGCAACGCACTGAGCATCACCGTCAGCGCCGCCGTATAGTCGCTGTTGCCGCCGGTAGAGCGGTTCAGGTTGATGTTGAACACAATCTGAATGGCGCACTCCGTGATGGTCATCACAAAGGGGGTAATGCCCAGGGACATAATGCTTGCGATCACGTCCCATTGCAGGCGCATCTGGATGGGCTTAAACCGGAAAATGGACTTTTTCCCGAAGAAGAACAGCACCACCCACACACAGGAAGCCGTTTGGGACAGCACCGTTGCCAGACTGGAGCCGGCAACGCCCATATCCAGGGTGAAGATGAAAATGGGGTCGAGGATGATGTTCAGCACCGCCCCCAGCAGCACCGAGGCCATCGCAATGACGGAAAATCCCTGGGTGAGAATAAACGGGTTCAAGCCCTGGCTCAGCATGACAAACACCGTGCCGCAGGCGTAAATTTTCAGATAGGATACGGCAAAGTCCACTGCGCTGTCCGGGCAGCCGAACAGCACCACTATCTCCCGGGCGAACAAGAAGGCAACAAGGCCGATGGATGTGCCCAACAGCACCAGCAGAAGGCTGGCAGTGTTAAAAATCCGGCCGGCCTCCTCCGGCTTTCCCTCGCCCAGCTTGATGCCCGCCCGGGGCGCGCCGCCCTGACCCACCAGGTTTGCAAATGCAGAGAGAATCAGCGTAATGGGCAGCACAACGCCCAGGGCTGCCAAAGCATCCATGCCGCCCTCGGCAATCTGCGCCACATACATCCGGTCTACAATATTATAAAGAAAGGTAATGAGCTGGGCAATCACCGCCGGAATACTCAGGCGGACAATCAATGGAAAGATTTTCCCCGTCCCCAACTCTTGGGTGATGTCTTTTTTGGATTTGTTGATGTTCAGCATTTGTTATCCTTTATCTGTGAGCAGTCATATCGCATATGCCTTTGTAGGGGGGGCGTGTGCGTCCATCCGGGTACTAGCGAAAATCCAGAGTTGCGGGCGGATGCTATCCGCCCCTACGGGTTGCGGCGGCAAAGCCGCTGACGGGTCGACATGCTCGTCGACCCCTACAGAGGGCTATGCGAAAGGGGAACAAAAAAGAGCCGCAGGCGCGGCTCTCTTTTTCAAGAATCAATACGTAACTTCCTTGCCAATGGGGCAGTCATAGCCCTCGGCGGCAGCCTCGTTAAATTCCGCTCTTGCCTTTTCCAGCAGCTCCGGCTGCTCCATCAAATCGGCAGCGCTTCCGGCAATAATTTTGGCCGCTTGCAGCACACCCTTGTGGGCAATGCTGGTTCTGCCAATGGACACATTCTGCCAGGAGTGACCGGGGGCAGCGCTGGTCCACGTTGCGGTGGTAATCTGCGCCGTGGGGGTCAGCCAGCTCACATCGCCCACATCCGTAGAGCCGGGAGCATAGGCGAAAGAGGGCACATAGGGCATGATAAAATCATTGATGGCTCGTTTGCCCCCATCGGTCATCTTGTTTGCATATGCCCACACCTGCCGGTTGAAATTGGACAGCAATCCCGGCACGGCGGCAGGATAGGTGGCATGAAGCGCCTCGGCAAATTCCCGCTCGGCTGCGGTGTATTCCGGGACGGGAACCTGCTGCATATTCTCATACATCACCCGCTCCAATGTTTCATTGGGCAGAATCGAAGCAGTTCCGTCAATCTGGCGCATGGCAACACTGGTTTCCGTCATCAGGGCGGCACCCTGGGCAATCTTGTTCACACGCTCCAGCAGCGCCTTTGCCTTGCGCACCGTCTCCCCCCGCACCATGAGCACGGTGGTAGCCGCCGGCTGCACCACATTGGGGGACACGCTGCCGGCATCGGTGATGGAATAGTGGATGCTGCTGTTGGGGGGCATATGCTCCCGCAGGAACTGAATGCCGACGTGCATCAATTCCACCGCATCCAGGGCGGAACGCCCCATATGGGGATTGTCGGCTGCATGGGCGGAAACGCCGGTGAAGGAATATTCCACCTGCATACTGGCAGCGCTGGAACCGACCTTGATTTCATTGGTGTCACCGGGATGCCAGGTCAGGGCAGCGTCCAAATCCCGGAACATACCGTCCCGTGCCATAAAGGTCTTGCCTGCGCAGCCCTCCTCGCCGGGGCAGCCGTAAAAAACAACCGTCCCGTGGAGCAGCCCCGCCTCGATGGCCTTTTTCACTGCCAGCGCCGCACCAAAGGCTGCCGCACCCAGCAGGTTGTGACCGCAGCCCTGACCGTTGCCGCCGGGATTCAGGCTCTCCCGCTTTGTGCTGCCGGGGCACTGATCCAAACCGGACAGGGCATCAAACTCACCCAGAATACCGATTCTGGGCTTTCCCGAACCAAAGGAGCCGGAAAAGGCGGTGGGAATGCCGCACAGCTTTCGCTCCACCTGGAAGCCCTCCTGCTCCAGCAGGTCGCAGTAGTAGGCACCGGACTTGTATTCTTTCATGGACAGCTCCGAAAAATCCCAGATGGCATCGCTGAGCGCGATGATTTTTTCGGCATTTTTATCCACACTATCATATAATTTTTGTTTATTCATCATTACAGCACCTTGGAGAGAAACTCCTGAAGTCTTGGGTTGGTTGGGTGGTCAAACAGCTCTGCGGGGCGGTTTTCTTCCAGAATGTTGCCCTCGGCCATGAACAGTACCCGGTCGGACACCTCCCGGGCAAAGCGCATCTCATGGGTGACGATGACGCTGGTCATACCGGTAGATACCAGGTTTTTGATAACATCCAGCACCTCGCCCACCATTTCGGGATCCAGCGCGGAGGTTGGCTCGTCAAAAAGCATCACGTCCGGCTCCATGGCCAGCGCCCGCACAATGGCAAGCCGCTGCTTCTGTCCGCCGGAGAGCTTGGAGGGCATTTCATCGTATTTACTCAGCAGCCCCACACGACTGAGCAGCTCCTTCGCCATATCGTTGGCCTCGGCCTGGGATTTATGCTTGAGGAGCATGGGAGCCATGGTGATGTTCTCCGCCACGGTCAGGTGCGGGAACACATTGAAATGCTGGAACACCATGCCCATTTTTTGCCGGTGGGTATCAATATCCGTATGCTTGCCGGTGATTTCCTTGCCCTCCAGGAAAATTTGGCCGCTGTCCGGCTTTTCCAGCAGGTTCAGGCAGCGCAGAAAGGTACTTTTACCGCCGCCGGAGGGGCCAATGATGGACACGGCCTCGCCCTTCTGGATGGTCTGATTGACCCCTGTTAATACTTGCAGCTGGCCGAAGCTTTTGTGCAGGTCAACTGTTTTAATCATTTCCACTTGGAATCACTCCCTTTTTAGAGACACTACTAGACTGTCCTGACTAATAATTTATGAACAGCCAACGGCGATGCGTCTCTTGGCT
>URPI01000203.1 GCA_900549705.1 uncultured Eubacteriales bacterium | reverse complement strand
TATCCTAATCTGGACATCAAACCGGAAAAGGGATTTAATGCGGAATTAGGATTCAAACAGGGATATAAAGTCGGCAATCTGCAAGGATTTGTAGACCTTGCAGGATTCTATACGCAATATAAAGATATGGTTGAATTCCAGTTCGGTTTATTCAACAATGCCAACTATACGATGATCAACAGTATTGGCGATGCCATTCAGATGTTATCAGACGGTAAAGGCTTTGGAATCGGTGCCCAATTTCATAATGTATCGAAAGCACAAATCTACGGTATTGAAATCTCTACAAACGGTGTGTACAACTTCTATAAAAATACAAAACTATTCTATAACTTAGGATATGTATATACCGAACCTCGTGATGCTGATTATCAGGAACGCAATGCCGTAGAAGGACTTTATACCGACCCGTTACAGATGAAGGAGAAATCAAATACGGGAAAATATCTGAAATACCGTCCTAAACATAGCTTTAAAGCTACGGTAGATTTCCAGTGGAAGCGTATCAACGTAGGTGCCAACATTGCATGGAAGAGTAAAATTCTCGCAGTAGACTATTTGATGATGGACGAACGTGATAAACAGCAGAAAGATCTGATGGACTATGTACGCGGTATTCTCTTCGGCTATTCAAAAGGCGAGACACTGGCTACTTACTGGAAAAAGCACAATACGGATTATGCTACCGTCGACCTGCGTTTTGGAGTAAAAGCAACCAAAGAAGTAGCGTTCCAATTTATGGTAAATAACCTATTGAACAAAGAATACAGCTATCGTCCTATGGCGGTTGCCGCTCCACGCACTTTCGTACTGAAAATGGATGTCACTTTCTAAATGACTATTAAGATTTATAATTGATTACGAAACGGCTGCATAATGCAGTCGTTTCCTTTTTTTGCCCTATCCGGTCACATTTAATTTATATATTAAGTATCTTTGCACCCGAAAACAGAGAAATACAACCGATAAAATGAAAAGACATATTGTACTTATTGCAATCCTATTTTACGCAGCCTTTGCACAGGCAGAAAGCGAGTCTATCTCCGGCAATATCCGCTGGAGCTATCAGAAGCGGATAGAACGTGAGGAGTTCAGCACCTACAGTGCCCCGCTGGGATATGATCTTGTAAACGGTAAACTCGCTATCAACAAAGCTGCTGCGCCAGCAATATACTTCATATTCCATAGTTATATAGCTGGGACAAATCCGTCCGAGCTCGTGCGGATACTAAACAATGCAAATGCGCTGAACCGGAAGTGGAATACTTATCGAATCAACTACATCTTACAGAACGAGCGCTATGCAGGAAACGCACGTCTGCAAAAAACATATACGACCGATACATTCCCCCGTACTGTGAAAAAGAATCGCGGAGAGCGTCGTATGTATCTGATCTACGGCTGTAATCCTGCCATCGTATCGCAGGAGGTCTTTGATAAAGCACAAGCGTTGCGGCATAGCCGAAAGGTGATCCAAACACCAACGGATCGTCCGCTTCAAAAAGTGCTGCGCTGCACCTGCGGTTCCTGGTGCAGAAGCCGTTGTGTCCACGGCACATGGTATTGGGCTTGCCGCCGTCACGATGAAGATAAAACAGCCTGCCCCATCACCCAAATCCCCGAAACTCAGGTTCAACAAGCATTCCTCCGGCTGTATTACAATCTCAAGCACCAGGGCAGCCACATCCTGTCCGACTTCATCGCCAACCTCCAGTCTATCCGTGAACGGAAATTTCTCTGGAGTGTAGATGTCATTGAACTGAACAAACAAATAGCGGAACTTACCAGTCAGAATCAACTGCTGACCACTCTGAAAGAAAGCGGCTGCGTTGATCCTGACATTTTTATATCCAAGAGCAATGCGCTGACCGAACAGCTCCGCGCCGCCAAGCGAGCCAAAAGCAGGATCCTCAACCAAGACGGTGATGATACCATCCCCTGCACCCAGGAACTCATCACCATCCTCAAAAGAGGGCCTGAAACGCTGCACGACTTTGACGGGGAGCTGTTCGGTCAGCTTATTGACAAGGTCATTATCGAGAGCAACACCAGCCTGCGGTTTCGCCTGAAAAACGGGCTGGAGCTGCGGGAGAGTATAGAAAGGACGGTGCGGTAATGGGCAACAGGAAGCTGCCCTTCGGCTACAAGATGGTCATGGGCGAGATAGTCGTTCATCCGCAGGAGGCACAGGTGGTGCAGGGCATCTATGCCCGCTATCTGGCCGGGGCATCCTTCAATGACATCACTGACCATCTGAAAGAAAAAGGGCCGCCCTACGATGCGGACAAGCCCTGGAACAAGAATATGGTGGCCCGTATTCTGGAAGACAGCCGCTACACTGGCACAGACCGTTTCCCGGCTATCCTCGACGCAGATCAAATGAAGGAAACCACCCAGCGCCGGTCAGAGCGTAAGCCTGCGGTGCAGATAACCGAAGCGCAGAAGACGCTGCGCCGCCTGTGCAACGGCAGGCCCAGCACGGCGGTGGAGTCACAGGTACTGTCTCTGCTGAACGGCCTTACGGCAGCGCCGGAGCAAATCAAGCCGCAGCCGCAGACAGTCAACCGTGGTGAGCTGGCCGAAATGGAGCGGCGATTTTCCGCAGCACTCACCACCAGCCCGGTGGATGAGAACAACGCTAAAGAGCTCGCCCTGCGGCTGGCAGGAATGCAATATAGCGCCATCGGCGGCAGTGAGTACGAAAGCCAGCGCCTGCGGCATCTGTTCACCGGTGCCGCACCGATGGCGGAGATCAACGCAGAATTGCTGAAAAGCTCCGTGTCACAGGTCTATGTAAAAAAGGGCAGGCCAGCCTGTTGCTGAAAAGCGGCCAGATCATCGAGAGGAGTTAGTAAACGTGGGAGAGAACAAGTCAAAGGTGATCGTGATACCCGCTGCGCCAAAGAACACCGGAACTGCCGAGCAGCGGCAGCTTCGGGTGGCGGCCTACTGCCGGGTATCCACCAAAGAGGAGGATCAACTCAACAGCTACGAGGCGCAGAAAAACTACTACACCGATAAGATCATGGAGAATAAGTCGTGGACGATAGCCGACATCTTTGTGGATGAGGGCATCACTGGTACTTCGGCCAAGAAGCGGGCGGACTTCATGCGGATGATGAAATGGTGTAAGCAGGGCAAAATCGACCTGATCCTCACCAAGTCCGTCTCCCGCTTCGCCCGCAATACCGTAGACTGCCTGAACTACGTCCGAATGCTGAAAGCACAGGGCATAGCAGTCTACTTTGAAAAAGAAAACATCAATTCCATGGACGAGTCCACAGAACTGATGCTGACCATGATGGGAGCCTTCGCCCAGGCGGAGAGCGAATCCATCTCTGGCAATATTCAGGCGGGCAAGCGCTACGCCATGCAGCGGGGTGAAGCCACCATCCATCACCACAACCTGTACGCCTATGAAAAAGGGCCGGATGGTAATCCACAGATCATTCCGGAACAAGCAGAGATCGTCCGGGAGATCTACCAGAAGTACCTCCACGGTGACAGCCTTAACATGATCCGCAAAGACTTGGAGGAGCGCCACATTCCAAATGCCCGTGGCGGTGCAACATGGACACATACCGCAGTACGAGGCATCCTCTCCAATGAGAAATATGTGGGTGACGTCCTGATGCAGAAGACCTTCCAGCAGGATTGTATCAGTCACAAAACTATCCGCAACACAGGGCAGCGTACCATGTATCTGGCACCGGATCATCACGAAGCCATCATAGACCGCAAAACGTATAATGCGGTTCAGACAGAACTGGCGCGGCGCAACGCACTGAAGGGCAACACGCAGAAAAGTACCCCCAGCGGCAG
>URPI01000202.1 GCA_900549705.1 uncultured Eubacteriales bacterium | reverse complement strand
TCTACCCATCCGGCGATATTCCCGGCTACCGAAAGCGGATCGGTGCTGTCGGGTGCGTCGGGTGCGACGACGAGGTACATCAGCAGCGAATAGCCGATCAGCACGACGGCCGCGAAAACAGCTCGTGTGCGCACTTTGCAATACATGTAAAGCAGGGAGGCGAACATCCACGCCAGTCCGATCCGGCCCAACACGCTCGCCACGCGCAGCGATGCGAAGTCGAAGCGGAATAGTCCATTGTAGATCATTCCCAAAACAATGAGCGTCATTCCCCGGCGGATGACCTTGAACAGAATCCGTCTTTCGCTGATTCCACTGGCGCGTTGTTTGGACAGCGAAAAAGGAAATGATACTCCGGCGATGAAGAGAAATAGCGGGAAGATCGTGTCGTGCTGGGTCAGCCCGTTCCACGATACATGACCCATCTGCCGGGCTATGGCGTCGGTCATGGGATTGCCGGTCTTGATGACCGTGTCCACGGTTTGCAGATCGGTGTCCAGCAGGTCGAGGTAGTTTCGGATGGCGTCCCAATCCCCCGCGGCAGCGTAAGCCTTCATGGTCTGAATATGGTTGCGGTAGTCATGCCGCCAGCCCCGAATCTGCCGGTACATATTTTCCACTTCCCGGTAGTGGGTCTCGATCAGCTCCCGCTGATAGGCCGCAATGCGCTTGTCGATTTGTTTGGAAAAGAAAGACATATGCCGATCCTCCTCGGGAAGCTCTGAACAAATCGGCGAGAGCTGACGGCGAGAGATTTTTCCCCAGACGAAGGTTTCAAAAGTGGAGGAATACTTTGTGTATTTCCCACTTTTGAAACCGCACGGCTGGGGAAAAAGATCCGCTGCTCAGCCGAAGGCGATTTGTTCAGAGTTTCCCTTATGTGTGCTTGATGATCGCCCGGTTCAAGGGTTCGTAAGCGCCCCTTGGCAGGGGCAGCAGCGTGCCGTCCGACAGGCTGACCTCTGTTTTCGTCACGCGCCGGATGTACTTGAGGTTGATGATCAGGCTCCTGCCCGCGCGGAAGAACCGGTCGTCCAGTTCCTTTTCAAACTCGTTCAGGCTCCGCTTGACGGTGTACTCCGACTTTCCATGAATCGTCACATAATTCTGCCGAACGTCCAGATACCGGATGTCGTAAAAGGGAATCCGTACCATTTCGCCGCCCAGCTCCAGATTCAGGCACCGTTCCTCCCGCTTCCGCTTTTCCAGCGCCCGGTTCAGCACCGCGAACAGCTTTTCCCCGCTGACGGGCTTCATCAGATAATGCAGCGCCGCCACCTCGTAGCCCTCGGCGATATAGTCGGAATACCCGGTGACGAAGACGATCTGCACCGCCTCGTTGTCTTTGCGCACCCGTTTTGCCAGACTTACGCCGTCCATAGCGCCCATTTCGATGTCCAGCAGCAGAATGTCCCAGTTTTTGTCCTCCGCGTACCGGAACAGGAAGCTCTCGGCGGAGGAAAAGGCGGTAATTTCCGCCTGATGCCCGGCCTGCGCCGCCCAATCCTTTACCAGACCGGAAAAATACGTCCGATCTTCCTCCGCGTCGTCGCAGACCGCGATCCTTAATTCCATCATCCCGCCCCCTTTTTTGTCATTATATCTGTTTTTTTCGCCGCTTGCAAGGGCGAAAAGGGAAAGGAAGCATACCCAGTCCGGGTATGCTTCCAAAAAGCTCAGCTCTCGTATTTTCCTTTCGCCGGTGCGGGAAGGCGCTGGGCAATTTTTTCTGCCAGCGCGTTTCCGATGAAGGCAAAGGCGGTTCCGACGATGATGGAGAAGATCACGTCGGTCGGGTAGTGGACGTACAGGTACAGCCGGGAATAGGCCACCAGGAACGCAATGATGGTGGCGGGGATGCCAGCCCACTTGTTCTTAATCATCAGCACCGTGGCGGCCTCGAAGCAGCAAATGGTGTGGCCGGAGGGGAAGGAGCGGTGCAGGTCGCTGGAAACCAGCCACTTGATGTCGTCCTGGGTCATGGGAACCCAGCCTTTCAGTTGGGGCAGCTGAGCGGTATATTGCTGCATCCGCTCCACAGTGTAGAAGAAGAAGGGGCGGTCACGGGCAATCAGGGTTTTGAGAATGCCGTTGCAGATGATAAGACCCAGCAGCATGGCCGCACCCATGGACCAGCCGGTTTTCCGGGTTTTGGGAATCAGCACCAGGATAAGCGCAACGGCAATCCAGAATGCGCCCCATTCTCCGAACAGGGTGATATAAGGCATCACCTTGTCGAAGAAGGGATTGGTCAGATAATTGCGGATGAACTCAAGGATGGGGAAGTCAAAGGTGATTGCCAGGGAATCCAGCAGCGCTTTTGCCTGCTCAATCATATTCGGTTGCCTCCTTTACGCATTTTGGAACAGGGGATACAGCTTCATGGGAACCAGGTTATAGCCATCGGGGAAGGTCACGTTGCCCATTTCGTCGGGCTGGAACACCACGTTCCAGGTCTTCTGGCCCTGGTCGTTGGTTTCCACCGTTGCCCAGCCCTTGAACACCTTGCCCGCCGGTGCAGTCACCACAGGGGTGGTCAGGCTCTTGATGCCAGTGGAGTAGAAGTCGGAGGACAGCTGGTTGCCGGCAAGGTCATAGAAGCTCAGGCGAACCTCGCCCACGGGAGCGGTGATGTCCTCGTTGGTCATCTCGGTGCAGACCCACTTGTTGTTCTTGTACTGGAAGTACATGGACTGGGTCACGTTGTAGTCCTTCTCGGTGTTGTCCTTGTTCTTGACGTGCATCACCATGGAGGCACGGACGGAGAACAGCGTGTCGGAGTGTTTGGTGTAGCCCAGGATTTCCTCGTTCAGGAAATCATGACCCCGGTCGGCGTTCATCCACAGCTCGCCGTTCATCTTCACAATGTCGTTGTAGGTCTGGCTGCCGCCGTCGAAATACTTGGCAACGGCTGCACGGCTGCCGCTGGCGTTAATCATAAAGCCGGCGTAGGCTTCCAGCGCACCGAACACGGCACTGCGCTCCTCGTCGGTGATGGCGATGGCGGAAATCTGCTCCTCGAACATCCCGGAGTCGGCGTTGTAGCGCACTTCAATGGGGGCACCGGTCTGGTCATAAACCAGCAGCTCGGGGGTAGTCAGCAGGCCGTCCACCTCCTGAATGCTGGTGCGGATGCGGTTCTCGGCGGCCTGACGCTCATCGGCCTTGGTGGAGGCAATCTGAATGGTGTAATCGTCGCTCAGAGGGTTATTATTGATATAAGCCACATGGTTTTCCATCTTGCGAATCTTGATGGACTGGTTGCGGTTGAGGAACAGCTCCACCTCGCCCAGCTGCCAATCGGGAATATCAATGATATTCTCCTGCTGACCCAGCAGGGTGAAGGAGGCCAGCTTCTCAGTGCCCAGGCGGACAAGGTACTTCTTGCCGGTCAGGCCGCCGGAGGTCTCTACATAGCTCAGCTGCTGGGAGCCGACCTTCTCGGTCATATACCGGACGAAAGCATCCTGTCCCTCGAACTGAGTGTCATATTTGTTGGTTCCGGTGCCGGTGGGGTCACCTGCCAGGCGATACAGCTGCGCCCAATCGGGGTTCGCAAACAGCTGGTCAAACACCTGCTGGCACTTGATGGTGGGCTGTGCGGCTTCGTATTTGCCAAGCCAGCCGTTGAGCCAGTTCAGGGTGATGAAAACGCCCACGAAGAACACAAGAATCAGGCCAAAATAGAAGCCGTAGAATACCATGCTGCCGGTGCGAGGGCCGCGCTTTTGCAGCATCGCTTCGTTTTCCACCTGGCGGCGGGGTTGGGGGGCTTTGGGCTGTGCCGGACGCTGGGCGGCGGGGCGCTGCTGCTGGGGTCTTGC
>URPI01000201.1 GCA_900549705.1 uncultured Eubacteriales bacterium | reverse complement strand
CCCCCCGGGGGAAGCCAAGTGGTGCAAACCTTTAGCCTGTACGCTCTAGTAGGGGCTGGCATAGTCGGAGAGATGCGACACGGCATTCCATTCAATACAAATCAACACGAAAAATTGGTGCAGCGGAACGTACATGGAGACACAGAAATATTTCACGATGAAAATTTGCCGTGAACATTGCAAAAAACGGGAAATGGTGGTACAATGGCGCGCAAAGGAACAAAGTGTTCCGCTGATTACCAATTAGGAGTTACCCCATCATGCTTCTCGTTTCCATCATTGACCCATCCAAAGAAGACGTTACCCGCCTCAGCGCCCTGATAGAGCGTCATTTCCGCCGCAGCAGCACAGCCTATGTGCAGCGCGTGTATCAATCCGGCATGGAATTTGTCCGCAGTGCCGAAAACAGTGACATCGTATTTCTGGAAGCCAACCTGGAAAAGCTGGACGGCCTGGAAACCGCCCGCATCATCCGCAAGCTGGGCAGCGAGGCACAGCTGATTTTCGTTGCCCGCGGGGCGGAAATGGCCATCCACGGCTACAGCGTGGATGCGCTGGATTATCTGCTCAAGCCGGTGGAGCCGACTGCCGTAGAGCGGGCTTTGGACAAGGCGGTGCGCCGCCTGAGCAGCCGCTCCTGTGCCTATCTGGCGCTGAAGCTGCCCAACGGAACTGCCAGCATTTCCACCAATGACATCACCTATGTAGAGGTGTTCGACCACAACCTGGTGTACCATACCACCGGCGGGGACTACACGGTGCGGGGCAGACTGGGGGATGTGTATGAGCAGCTTGACCACGATTATTTTTTGGCGTGCAATCGCTCGTTCATTGTCAATCTGCGGTATGTCACGGAAATCTGCACCGACCATGTGATACTGAACGGCACCAAAATTTCCGTTTCCAAATCCCACCGGAAGGAGATACAAAGCCGGTTTTCTGCCTTTATGGATAAACGGGCGGAGAAGGTGTAGAAGAACGCTGCCGCTGCGGCATGAAAAATTGTGGAATATGATAATTCGCGGTGCGAATCTGTCGTGAATGGGCGTTTGACTGATTGACGATATTTTCGCGGGTATTCGTGACAAGGCGCTTTATTTCAACGGTTGGGTATGCTATGATACTAACAGAATCTGGGATATTATCGCGCGATATCCACAGAGACGAATATTATTCGCATAAAAAAAGGAGAGGTTCATTGACATGAAGAAAATTGTTAGCTTCCTGCTGGCACTGTCCATGGTCGCTTCTATGGCTGCCGTAGCCATGGCTGAGAACGTTGAGTACATCGCAGCTCCCTACGATGCCAACGAGGTTGACCCCACCCAGACCTACCTGGAGCCCAAGTACTACGAGAACGAGAACGGCCCCACCATCGGTGTTACCACCGTTGGTGTCATCGTCAAGGATGGCAAGTACTATAAGGACATGAACAACAACCATGAGCTCGATGATTTCGAGAACTGGGAGCTGCCCGCAGCAGAGCGTGCTGCTGACTTGGTCAGCAAGATGGCTCTGGCAGACCAGGCTGGTTTTGTTCTGAACGCCCTGATGGTCACCCCCAACGCCAACAAGCTGGAAGAGGCCATTGACGAGAACGGCAACATCATCGTTTCTCAGATCATGACCATCGTTCCCGAGGGTGAGAAGACCCAGAACCTGGTGAAGTACAACCCCGAAGCTTCCTACTTCGCACGCAGCGACGACCAGGTTCTGACCGATGGCCGTATCCGTTGCGGCATCTACCGCGGCGGCCTGAACAAGGACGCTTCTCTGGTTGCCCTGTACAACAACGTTGCTGACTCCATCATCGAGTGGCAGGCAGCCAAGGAAGGCATCGCCTTCATCCCCTACACCCAGGGTTCCAACCCCATCGCCATGGGCTTCCCCGATGAGCTGGGTCGTGCCGCTGCCGTTATCGGTGAATCCGACCTGGAAAATGGCGTGATCAACGCTGACATGATTCGTGAGTTCGCAGAGGTTGACCGTCAGATGTGGCGGAGCCAGGGCATCAGCATGATGTACGGCCCCCAGATCGACCTGGTCACCGACCCCCGCTGGCCCCGTAACTCCGACACCTACGGCGAGCGTGAGACTGTTGTTGCAGCCATCATCACCGCTCTGGTTGACGGCTATCAGTACGGCACCAACGGCACCAACGAGAAGTCCGTTGTTCTGACTGCAAAGCACTTCCCCGGCGACAGCGCCGCTGAGAACGGCTTCGAGTCCCACACCACTCAGGGTCAGTGGAGACTGTACCCCACCGAGGGCTCCCTGCAGAACTACCACCTGGTTGCCTTCCAGGCAGCTGTTGATGCTGGCGTTTCCGGCATCATGCCCTGCTACTCCCGCGACACCACCGACGCTCGTTCCGTCGCTCAGACCTACACCAACCCCACCACCGGCGCTTCCATGGAAGTGAAGGTTGAGTCCATCGGCTCCGCTTACGACAAGACCATCATCACCGACCTGCTGCGGGATGTCATGGGCTTCAAGGGCTTTGTGAACTCCGACTCCGGCATCACCCAGCAGCAGTGCTACGGCGCTGAGGAGCTGAGCCAGGTTGAGCGTTTTGCCAAGCTGATTTCTGCCGGCACCGATGCCATCGGCGGTGAGCTGGCTCCCGAAGCCATCATGGAGGCTGTTGAGACCGGCGTTCTGCCCAAGGAAGACCTGGATCGCGCCAACATCAACCGCGCTACCAACCTGTTTGCTCAGGGCCTGTTCGACAACGGCTACCTGGACTACAAGGCTGCTGACGAAATCCGCGCTACCAACATGGCTACCGCGAAGGAGCAGGCCATGGCTATGCACCAGAAGGCCGTTGTTCTGATGAAGAACACCGACAACACCCTGCCTCTGAAAGCCAACGCCGGCACCAAGCTGTGGATTGGCTCCTTCACCGGCAAGGGCGAGGACGAGGCTTGCCTGACCGCTATGACCGAGCTGTTCACCGCTCAGGGCTTTGAGATTGTTGACTCCTACAAGGAAGCTGAAGTTGCTTACCTGTACGTCGATCCCACCCGTACCAACGGCACCTCCGCCGGTGCTTCCGAGGGCGTGCTGGGTCTGGTTGAGGACTACGCAGTTCCCGAGCGTGACATGGCTGGCACTTCTTCTCCTGCTGGCGCTGCCATCGGTGCCGGCAACGGTTCCACCAACAAGCGCCTGGAGGGCAAGGAAGTTGAAGTCACCACTCTGGTTGACGTGAAGAAGATTTCCAAGATTGCTGAGACTGTCCACGAAAACGGCGGCAAGGTCGTTGCTACCGTGGTCGTCAAGATGCCTTGGATTCTGACCAACCTGGAGCCCTACTGCGACGCTATGGTCGGCCAGTACACCACCTCCGCTGCTTCTCTGGCTTACGCCCGTGAAGCTCAGGTCAACGCCATTGTCGGTGCCTTCAACCCCACCGGCAAGCTGTGCCTGACCATGCCTTCCGACGAGTCCGTCATCGCTCTGACCTATGATGTTGAGCTGTCCGACGGCACTCTGGCTGAAATCTGCGCCTCCCCCAACGACGTTCCCGGCTACGCAAAGGATCAGTACATTGATGCTGACATCCTGGCTGGTGTCAACGGCGGCAGCTACGCTTACATGGATGCCAACGGCAATTACTACGTCTCCGGCTTTGGCCTGAGCTACGAAGGCTAATAATTTCACAATCTTCCCGGGGCGGCGGTGCTCCAAAGCACCGGGAAGATGAATTTCCCTTTGGCGAACTTTGCCGGAGGTGGGCAGCGCGGCCGGATTTCCCGGATGCCCACCTCCGGCTTTTTTGTGCGCCCTGCCGGGGCGCATTTTCAATCTTCGCTCTTATCGGGCGCGTA
>URPI01000200.1 GCA_900549705.1 uncultured Eubacteriales bacterium | reverse complement strand
CGTGCCGACGTAACTTTCAGTCTGCAACTGCCGAAGCTCGCCTTTCTTTTCGCAGAGAACACGGAATTTGTCGGAGAATGGGAAGTGCTGGATATCCAATTGAGCAAAGACGGTATTGAAGAGATGGAAACGAACTACGAAATGTTGGAAATAGAGCAAATCCGTTCACTCATCAAGCCACGCAAACAGTTTGCCCACAAGGGAAACTTCGGCAAGCTCCTGCTGCTGTGCGGCAGCCGGGGCTTTACCGGCGCTGCCTACCTTTCCGCCATGGGGGCACTGCGCAGCGGGGCAGGTCTGGTATTTTTGGGCGTGCCGGAGAGCATCTATGCCATTGAAGCAATAAAGCTCAACGAAGCGGTGGTCTTCCCCCTTCCAGACCGGGACGGAGCACTGAGCCGCGAATCCATCGGTGAAATCCAGCGCCGTCTGCCCCAGATGGATGCCATGCTGCTGGGCTGCGGCCTTGGGCTGACAGCGGACACCGAGGCTCTTGTCTGCTGGGCGCTGAAAAATGTATCCTGTCCACTGATTCTGGATGCCGATGGCATAACCCTGGCCGCACAGCATAAAGATTTACTGCGTGGCAGAACCGGCATCACCATTCTCACGCCCCATGAAGGAGAGTTTGCCCGGCTGGGTTACCCTGCCAGGGAGCGGCAGGACACAGCGGCGGCAGCAGCCCGGGAGCTTGGGTGCATCCTGGTACTCAAGGGGCACCGCACCGTCATTACGGACGGCACCCGCACCTACATAAATCCCACCGGCAATCCCGGCATGGCCGTGGGCGGCAGCGGAGACGTGCTGGCGGGCATCATCACAGCACTGGTTGGGCAGGGACTTGCCCCGCTGGAATCATCTGCCTGCGGCTGCTGGCTCCACGGCAAAGCCGGTGACGTCTGTGCAAAGCAGTTGGGTCAATATGGGATGCTGCCAACGGATATGCTGGATGCACTGCCGCGACTATTAAAATAGGGCGGGATTCCGTTTGAAAAAAATCGCTTGTGTTGTCCTTCTGGTGCTGCTTCTTTGTGGGTGCAGCATGAAAAACCGAGAAATGGAGCGTGGCCTTACCCTGCGGACGGCGCTGCTGGGAAGCAGCCTTTGCAGCTTTGATGTGGATATCACCGCCGACTACGGCGACAAGCTCCATGTGTTTTCCATGAACTGCCAAGCCGACAGCACCGGAACCGTCCGCTTTACCGTGACGGCGCCGGAGAGCATTTCCGGCATCACCGGCACCGTGGACGGCGAAAAGGGGGCGCTGACTTTTGGGGACACCGCCCTATATATTCCCCTCTTGGCTGACAATCAGGTTACACCGGTTTGTGCCCCCTGGTTATTACTAAAAACACTGCGGGCAGGCTTTATCACCTCTGCCGGGTCAGAAGAAAAAATGACGCGGCTCAGCATTGACGACCGGTATGAGGACGATGCCCTGCACCTGGATGTCTGGCTGGAAGAAAGCGGCACACCGGTAAAAGCGGAGGTGCTGTACCGGGAGCGCAGGATTTTGTCGATGGATGTCAAAAATTTCACGCTTCAGTAGGAAATTGGGGCACAATTGCATAATATAAGGGGAAGGCACTGCTGTATAAACCGCGGGCAGACGTGGGAAAATATAGATACAGCCGCGCCCCGAAAAGGGCAGCGTGCCAGATTTTTCGCCACGGAGTGTGATTTGAATATGGACAGCACCGTGAAGCGGGGCGACATCTTTTATGCGGACTTGTCCCCTGTGGTGGGCAGTGAGCAGGGCGGCACACGCCCGGTTCTGATTGTGCAGAACGACACCGGCAACCGCCACTCCCCCACCGTGATTGCCGCCGCCATTACCAGCCAAACCGGGAAAGCCAAATTACCCACCCACATCAACATTGCCGGCGGCAGTGTGGGACTGAGTAAGGATTCCGTCATTCTGC
Organism: uncultured Eubacteriales bacterium; assembly: GCA_900549705.1. GTDB lineage: Bacteria > Bacillota > Clostridia > Oscillospirales > Oscillospiraceae > Faecousia. The sequence goes on along the minus strand of URPI01000200.1, from coordinate 1,950 downwards.
TGGAACAGATTCGCCCCATCGACAAGCGCCGCCTCCGGGAGCACATGGGCCGCCTGGATGAGCAGCAGATGTCCATGGTGGATAATGCCATTGCGGTGAGCTTTGGATTACATGGGAGCGGAACACTTTAGAAAACGAGGGGGCATCTCAGCCGAGATGCCCCCAAAATTTTTTACAGCAGCTTTGCCCTTTGCAATCCCTTATACACCACTCTGCCCAGCAGCACGGCAATCACGATTTTCGCCACATCGAAGGGAATAAAGGGATACACGCATACATCCAGCGCATGAACCACGGTGCTCTCCGTCTGGAAGACAAACCATGCCGTTCCCACGGCGTAGTCAATGGCCACGCCCACCAGCATTCCCAGGATGGTTAGCAGCAAATTGCGCTTGCCCTTCTCCATGATAATCCCGGCCACCAGAATCATCAGCCAAAACCCGGCAAGATACCCGCCGGTGGGGCCTGCCAGCTTGGCAAGGCCGCCCTGGAAGCCGGAGAACACCGGCATTCCCACTGCACCCAGCAGCAGATACACCGTGTAGCTCACCAGCGCCCGCCAGGTACCCAGAACATACACCGTCAGTAAAATTACCAGAATGGAAAGGGAGATGGGAATGGGTCCGATGGGAACGGACACCGGACACAGCACGCACATCAGGGCAGCCATCAGGGCGCAGCTGGTCATATTGAAAACGGTTGACTTTTTCATGGAAGGCCTTCTTTCTGTTTTGATGGGGAAAGCATACTCCATTTTTCATCGATTGTCAACCACTTTTTAACATTTGGTTTACATTTTCTTTTTAGACTGGTTGTCAACCTGATTTTTGCGGTGAAGATGGTTGACAATTCACGTTTTCCCCGTCATAATAAACACCACAAGGAGGGATATTATGGATACAAAGCAGCAGCTGCTGGCATACCTGGAAGCGCACAGAGGGGAATATCTCTCCGGCGAAACCCTGGCGCAGCAGCTTCACATCTCCCGGGCAGCAGTCTGGAAGGCAATGGGCGCCCTCAAGGATGCCGGTTACAGCATCCTTGCCGTCCGCAACCGGGGCTACTGCCTGGGCACGGATCAGGACAAGCTCTCCCTTTCCGGGCTGGCAGCCAATCTCGATGAATACGGCATGAGTTGCCAGCCGGAAATTCAGGGCTGTGTCACCTCCACCAACGCACTGGTGCGGGAGCGGGCTGCCGCAGGCGCGCCGGAGGGTCTGGTCATTCTTGCCAACCAGCAGACCGCCGGACGGGGCAGACTGGGGCGGGACTTCTATTCCCCGCCGGATACGGGACTGTATCTGAGCCTGCTGCTGCGTCCCCGGCAAATGCAGCCCCAGCACGCCACCCGGATTACCACCATGGCAGCACTGGCTGCCTGTGAGGCCATTGAAGCCGTCACCCAGCAGCAGCCTCAAATCAAATGGGTCAATGACATTTTCCTGGAGGGCAAAAAGGTATGCGGCATTCTCACCGAAGGTTCCTTCAATCTGGAAACGGGGCAGCTGGACGATGTGGTGGTGGGCATTGGCTTTAACGTCTATCCCCCGGCAGGAGGCTTCCCACCGGAGATTGCCGAAATTGCAGACTCCATCTTGCAGAAGCAGCACAGCGGCACGAAAAATAAGCTGGCCGCCGCCTTTTTAAATTTCTTCTTCCAAATCTACCGGGGGGAAAACGACTACGCCTCCGCCTACCGTGCCAGAAGCATGGTAATTGGAAAGTCCATTGTGGTTTCCACGCCGACTGCCAGCTGCAATGCATCGGCGCTGGATATTGACCGGGACTGCCGCCTGATTGTGCGGTATGAGGATGGGAGCATTGCCTCCCTGTCTTCCGCAGAGGTCAGCATCCGGACGGAGGGGATGCGCTAGCTGTAGTAGAGCGTACACGCCAAAAGTTAGCACCCCTTGGCTTCCCCCGGGGGGAAGCTGTCAGACGGCACTTCGG
>URPI01000199.1 GCA_900549705.1 uncultured Eubacteriales bacterium | reverse complement strand
CAGATTCACCGGGGTCTGATTGTCGGTGAAGATGACCAGCTCCTCGCCCAGAGAGGGAGAGCAGCCGCCACCCCATGCCAGACCGGCTCCGGTGATTTCAGAACCTTCGGGACTTGCCTTGGCACCGTCACTTTCATAGGGGGTGCACCAGACGACCTCCACCCCGCCGTTGGCTCGGAGCAGATAGCAGTTCAGGTTGGTGAGAATCACCGTTCCCTCGGGATGGGCGGCAATGCCGTTTTCTGCGCCCTCACCGGGAAGCAGGTCATACACATACACCGCTTCGCTCAAATCCGGGGTCTGTCCCTGGAGGATTGCCTCGATGGCATCGGCAGCAATATAGCCGAAGGTGCCCTGCTGACCCCGGTCGGGATAGATACGGAAGCCGCCGGTGGCAAACCAGAGGTTGCCCTCATAGTCAAACACCACCGCCAGCAGCTTCTGATCCAGGGTCTTGCCCAGCGCCGCCTCGGCAGCAGCCTTGATGTCGATGTCCAGCAGCTTTCGGAACTCCGGCAGCACATTGCCGTCCTGGTCAGTGGCTTCCAGAATCAGCAGATGGTTATGGCTGGTGGGGCAGACAATCCGGTTTTCCTTGCCCACAAAGGAGTAGGAAGACTGAATCATATAGCCGCCGCCGTCATGCTTGGCAGGGGAGAAAAATCCCAGGGTCTTGGTTTCATCGGCATCGATGTCCCGGATGGCAATGCCGCCCAGCATGGGAACCACGGCGTGACCGTAGCTGTCATAGAAAATGGCGGGAGAGGCATTGGCATTGGTGGTCTCGAAGGAGACATTGATTTCCGGGTAGATGCCCATGGGCAGAACTTCATCGGTGGTATCGGTGTTGTAGCAGTCCTCATGGATGCCGGATTCACTGGCTGCCACATAGGGATTCTGGGTCACCGCCTTGGGTGCCAGGGGCTTGAGGGGCAGCGCAGAAGCGCTGGTCGTCAGCAGCAGCGCCGACAGCAGGCCGGCAATGGCGCTCAGGGATTGTCTTTTCATCGGGTAATTCCTCCTCGTTTTGTGTTTTCCAGCCAGGCTTCCAGACCTTGCCGGAGTTTTTCATGGCTCATGGGTTCCATCCAGAAGTAGTCGGCACGCAGCCGGAACGCATGGAGGGAGAAATCCAGGTCGCTGCACCAGAGCAGCCCGCATTCGGGATAAACCGCACGCAGGTGTTCTGCGGCATTCAGTCCCTCCACACCGGGCAGCAGAATGACTGCGCCCGAGGGCGGCTCGGTATGGGCGGCGGCGAAAAAAGAGGGTTCATCCGCATACCACGCAACCTGGGGGAATCTCCCCACTTCCCGGCAGAAGCGGGTGATGTGCCGGACGCAGTCCTGCCCTCGGACTGCACTGGGGGTGAGGACAGCAATTCGATACACGAAATCACGCCTTTCTGCGGTTTGGTTGTCTTCATTATATCGAAAGCCGGAAGCTTTTCAAGCCATCTGGCACGAACCGTATGAAAATGGCACGAACTGTAAAAAAGGCAGTGGATTCTTTGAGGCATTCGTGCTATATTGGAGCTATGAAAGAAAGCACAGAGGTGATTGTATGCGCATTGCCATTGTGGACGACGATGCCCGCGAGCGCCGTCTGCTGCATTCCCGGCTGACAGCAGCAGAACCAGAGGCAGAAATCCAGGAGTATTGCAGCGGAGGCGCATTTCTGGACGATGCCGGGCAGATGCCCTTCCAGGTGGCATTTCTGGATATTTATATGCCGGGGCAGGACGGAATGCAGACAGCACGACAGCTGCGGCAATTTGACGGCGACTGCCTTTTGATTTTCACCACCACCTCCACCGACCATGCCCTGGAAGGGTTTCAGGTGCGTGCCATGCACTATCTGGTCAAGCCCTACGGGGACGAGGAGATTACCCGGCTGATGGTGGAAATTCGGATGCGGCTGCCCAAGGCAGACAGAATCCTCACCCTCAAGGTAAACGGCGTGCAGGTGAAGCTATGCTGCCAGGACATTGTTTTTGCAGAGCATTTTTCCCACAACATCCACATCCACACCGCCAACCGGCAGGAGCTGGTCACCCGGCTGGCCTTTGGCGAATTTATGGAGCAGATACAGCCAGATGCCCGTTTTTTCCAGTGCAGCCGGGGAATCGCCGTCAACTTCGGGCACGCCCTGGACTTTGACGGCAAGACGTTTCGCATGGACGACGGCAGCAGCATCGGGGTCAGCCGGGATTTGAGCAAGCCCGCCCGTCAGGCGTTTATGGACTATCTGTTCCAAAGGGGGAACGCCCGATGAACTGTCTTGGACCTCTGCTGGAGCTGTCTGCGCTGCTGCCCGGCGTGGTGCTGGGCTGTCTGCCCGTCCGCAGTCACCTGCGCTCCCCCCGGCTGAAATGGCTGCTGCCCCTGCTGGCACTGATGCTGGCAGGGCTAGGAACTGCCGCCAGCTGCCTAATGAAGATTCCCCGGCTCTGGCTGTGGCTTGTGCTTCTGCCGGGAACTTGCCTTTTGTATATGCTGTCCCTGCGGGTTTCCTTCTGGAAGTCCAGCAACGTGGGACTGTCCGTTTGTGCGGTTTTCGCCTGCATCAACGGTCTGGCAAGAGCCTTTGATGCGGCGCTGCACCAGGGCGGCGGCGTGTGGCTGTGTCCCATGGCGGGACTTGCCTTCCAGGCGGGCTGCTGGCTGTTCGTGCTGCTGGCATGGTACCCCGCCACCCACAGCGCACGGGGGCTGATTGAGGACGACAACCTCGCCCAGACCTGGTATTTCTTCTGGGTGCTGCCCCTGCTGTTTCTGGTGCTGGAGCTGTGCCTGGATGCCAACGCACCAGTGCTGCTGCGCACCGCCCTTGGAATCCGCCAATTCCGCACGACACAGCTGGGGATTTTATTGCTGCTGGGCATTTTCTATGCCCTGTTCTTCCTGATGGCAGACAGCCTGAACCGAAACGCCCGGCTGCAACAGGAAAATCAGTTGCTGTCCATGCAGCAATCCCGCTATGAAACGCTGAAATCCTCCATTGAGGAAACCCGACAGATGCGGCATGACCTGCGCCATCATATCCGGCTGCTGTCCTCGCTGGCAGACAGCGGAGATTTGGAGGGAATCCGCTCCTATCTGGCAGCGGTGCAGGAACATATTCCCGTCAGTGAGCTGGTCTTCTGCGAAAACCGGGCAGCGGACAGCGTCATTGGATTTTATTGCACCCTGGCGCAGCGGGAGGACATCCCCTTCTCCCTGAAAATTGATTTGCCCCAGCGCTTGCCGGTGGATGAAATTGACCTGTGCCTTGTGCTGTCCAATGTGCTGGAAAATGCACTGGAAGCCAGCCGCAAGGCAGGTGCCGGGCGGCATATGAAAATCGATGCCTATGTATATGCGGAAAACATGGTGCTCATTCAGGTCATCAACGCATATTCCGGTGAAATTCGCCGGGTTCACAGCGTGTTCCAGTCCTCCAAGCGCCCCGGCGATGGAGTCGGGCTGCAATCCGTCCGGCGGATTGCGGAGAAAAACGGCGGTGCCGCAACGTTCTCTTTTGCGGACGGCATTTTTACAGCACGCATTATGCTGCGGGGCAAGGATTAAAAACGCCGCAGGGCTACGAAAAAACGTACCCTGCGGCATTGTTTTTATTTTGAGTTCTCGTAGGGGAGGCTATCGCAGCCGCCCAAAACTGACGGGTTGGAGCGGTTTGTTGAATCGTAGAGGCATAAAGTTCGCACCCTCTCGGCTTCCCCCGAGGGGAAGCTGGCAGCCTTGACGGCACTTCGGAACCGGCAAGGCTGACTGATGAGGGGCAGCGACAGGTTGATTGCCGAATGCAGCTGGATGGAGTGGCAAATGTTCCAGCTTCTACCATTCAACAAGGAAATCTGAAACTTTGGGGTATCGTCACTCCTCATCAGT
>URPI01000198.1 GCA_900549705.1 uncultured Eubacteriales bacterium | reverse complement strand
GCATGGAGGGGCTGCCCTATGAGGAAATCCGCCTCATTGACAAGTACCCCGGTGACCTGAGTGACCTGAACCTGGGCAGCGATGCAGAGCTGCTGGAAGACTACCGCGGACGGAATCTGCTGGTATTCACAAGCTTTTGGGCCATTGACTTCACCTGCCGCCGGAACCCCGGTTTGGAGCTGTCCGAGATTGTGGTCTCAGAGGGATAAACCATGCATCCTGTGAAGCATTTTAATACCATCACAGCTCACCATATGCGGGTGCTGGAGGGATGCTTCCGGGTGGGGCTGTACTGGCAGGGGCTGACCCATGACCTGTCCAAGTATTCCTTCACGGAATTTTGGAGAGGCGCACGCTACTACCAGGGCACCCGCAGCCCCAACGCCGAGGAGCGGGAGGAAAAGGGCTATAGCGAGGCGTGGATGCACCACAAGGGACGCAACCGCCATCACTATGAATATTGGACGGATATTAACCCTAATTCCCGCCGCTATGAGCCGGTGGAGATGCCCCGGAAATACCTGGTGGAGATGGTGATGGATCGCCGGGCTGCCTGCAAAACCTACCAGGGGAAAAATTACCATCCCGGCTCGGAGCTGGAATACCTGGAAAGAAGCCGGGAGCGGCTGGAAATGCACCCGGAAACATTGCACCAGCTGACTTTCATCCTGACCATGCTTCGGGATGAGGGAGAAAAGCCTACATTTCGTTATCTGCGGCAGAGCGTCCTGAAAGGGAAGCCCTTTCCGTGGGAATAGCACAACACAAGGAGGACGGATTTTCCACCCTTCTTTTTTGCAAAGATTAAGATTCCTGTAAGATATTCCCATGTTCGTTGACAGAAAAAACCGCATGTGCTATGGTATTGGCAGAATCAAAAAGACGGAAAGGATGGAAATTATGAAACACCCTGTTTTCAAAAAAAGCGTCCTCCTGGTGCTGTGCCTGCTGACGGCTCTTGGGCTGTGCGGTATGGCCGCCGCAGAGGAAACCGCACCGGAACAGACCCGGGTCGAAGTTTTCACCGTGGATGAATTTCTGGATGCCATCGCCCCCAATACGGAAATCGTCCTGGCCACCGGCGAATATAACCTGACCAAAGCAACGGGCTATTCCCGCAGCAACAGCGCCTATTACCATTGGGAGGGCGGCTATGACGGCTATGAGCTGATTATCACCGATGTGGAAAACCTCTCCATTGTCGGCGGCGACCCCAATGCCGTGACCATCTCCACCGAACCCCGATACGCCAACGTCCTGCGTTTTGACAACGTGGACGGCGTGACGCTCTCCAATCTGGTGGTGGGGCACACCCGGGAGCAGGGCTACTGCACCGGCGGCGTGCTGTACTTCGACAGTTCCCGCAATGTGGAAATCCAGAATTGCCGCCTCTATGGCTGCGGCACCATGGGTGTGCAGCTATACAGCTGCAAGGGTGTCCATGTGGACGGTTCCGAAATCTATGAGTGCAGCTATGGCTGCATCGAAGTAACCGGCAGCGAAAACGTGCTGTTTGAAAACAGCAAATTCCGGGACTGCGAGGTTGTCATGGAGGGCTTCGCCATCCACAGCTCCCGGAATGTGGCCATCATCAATTCGGAAATCTGCCGCAATAACGGCGGTGAATTTGCAGCCCTGTTCGCATCTGACAGCGTGGGCGTGTACCTGGGCGGCCTGGACATCCACGATAATTTCACGGCAACGCTTTTCTCCAGCACCAGCATTCCCGTGACCCTGGATAGCTGCCGCGTCTCCATTACCGGAAAAATCAGCGAAGGCAAAATGCCCGTTGCACCCGATGGTACGGAGCTGAGCGCTGCCGACATCAAGTCCATGAAAATGCGGGCGGTCACCTGGGAGCCTACGGTGTATGAGAATTTGCCCAAGCCCGAGGCAGGGGAGGACGGAAAGATTCACGTCTCCACCGTGGATGAATTTCTGGCAGCCCTGGACAGCGACACCACCATTTTCCTGGAGCCGGGGGAATATAATCTCACTGCCGCCTCTAGTTACGGCGGCCTGGGCGGCAGTTGCTACAGTTGGGAGAACACCTATGTGGACGGCTACCAGCTGCTGATTCGCGGCATCAGCAATCTGACCATTGAGGCAGAGAGTGCCGACACCACCTCCATTGTCACAGATCCTCGCTATGCCAATGTGCTGTATTTCTACGGCGTGGACAATCTGACCCTGCGCGGCGTGAAGGTTGGTCACAACGAGGGGCCCGGTGTCTGCTCCGGCGGCGTGGTACAGCTGGAATACTGCCGCAATGCGCTTCTCGAGGGCTGCAAGCTCTTTGGCTGCGGCACCGTTGGCGTGGAGGCATTCTATGCCAATGACCTGACGGTGCACCAATGTGAGATTTACCAGTGCAGCATGGGCGGCGTTCAGCTTCGGGGCTGTGAACGGGCGCAGATTGTGGACTGTGACCTCCATGACATTGGAGAAAGTGATGACGACTTCTTCTATTTTGACGAGAATTGCAGAGATATTCAGGTGAACGGCGAGCATATGCGCTGACAGACCGTATCACATCGCAGCTGCCGCTGGGCTTCCTGTTGTGGAGGCGCAGCGGCGGCTTTTTGCTGCCGGAAATGCAGTTGATTATTCATCCTGATATGCTATAATACAAAAAGATAACGGAAGAAAGTGGGGAAACGCCATGGCGCAGCCTAAAATCAGCATCATTATCCCGGTGTATAATGGAGAAGTATATTTGGAAGATTGCGTGAAATCCATCCTGGGGCAGAATTTCCAGGATTTTGAAATCCTCCTGGTGGATGACGGAAGCACCGACAGCACCTGGGATATTTGCCGGAGACTGGCTGCTGCGGACAGCCGCATCAAGCCCATTCATAAGCAAAACGGCGGCGTGTCCTCCGCCAGAAATGCGGGCATTGAGGCAGCCAGCGGGGCAATGCTCCTCTTTGTGGATGGGGATGACGAGTTGCGGGAGCACGCACTGGAAGCCCTGCTGGAAGCCCAGCAGCGCACCGGTGCCGACATTGTGGCGGCGTGGTATGATATGGGTGCGTCGATACCCTATCCCGAGGCGGGGGACGTGGTTTGGAAGGGGACACAGGCGCTTCAAAAGTCACTGGAAGACCATCCGCTGACCTATTCCGTCTGGGCAAAGCTGTATACCCGTGAGATAATTGGAGACACCCGGTTTCAAGAGGGAATCCGGGTCAATGAGGACAGCCTCTTTGTGTTCCGTCTGCTGTGCAAGCAGCCCTGCATTGCGGGAATCAACCGGGTTGTATATTTTTACCGTTTATACCGTTTGGCTGTTCATTTGGTGTATGGTGAAGAGGAGGCGAAAGACATCGTCCAGCAATTGTTTGTCGATTTATTTGAAAAACCTGTCCGTTTGGAAGGCGTGCGGCATTTGGGGGCATGGTTGTGCATGGCGGTACGTAACCGCTGTTTGAACTATTTGTACGTTCAGGATATCGAAGATAAGCGCAAGATGCTTTATCTCGAGGCAATTAACGAAGCGGATGCTCCGGAATGGCTGGCGGACGAAGAGTTGATAAAGAGAATCCGGACCACCATATCCGGTTTGCCGGAAAAATATCGTCGGATCTGCGAACTCCGTTTCTATAAATGTATGAAATACGCGGAAATTGCAGAACAACTTGCTGTTTCCGAAAATGTAGCCAAAGTACAGGTTCATCGTTTGATTCAAAAAATAAAAGACAACATTTCTCCCAACGATGGCGCAGCACTTGAACTGCTTGTTTTCTTTATGAATTTCTAAAAAAAAACACACTTTTTTTTGAAAAAACAGTAAAAAAGTTGTAACCTATTTCATCTTTTTTTGTCTTCATAATAAAACGGGGGAAAATTTCCCCGATGATGCTTATGATGAAGATAGAATGGCTGATTATAGACAGAAGCCTTGCCGGCAAACTGTCGGAGGCGGAACAGGAGCAGTTGGACCGTTGGTTGT
>URPI01000197.1 GCA_900549705.1 uncultured Eubacteriales bacterium | reverse complement strand
CGGCGGCTTTTTTTGCTCATGGAGAGGAAGCCCTCAAAGCAAAACCTGCCGGTGGACTGCCCGGAAATGCTCAATGCGGTGATGGCGGCACAGGGGCCGGGAATGGCGCAGACGGTGATGCCTGCGGCGGCACATTCCTTCACCAGATCCTCACCGGGGTCAGAGATGGCGGGGCTTCCTGCATCGGAAACCAGGGCGCAGGTCTCACCGGCCAGAATCCGCTCCACAATGCGGCCACCCTTGAAGGTTTTGTTATGCTCGTAATAGCTTACAAGGGGCTTTTTGATTTCCAGGTGGTTGAGCAGCTTCAGGGATACCCGGGTGTCCTCTGCGGCGATGAAATCCGCATTTTCCAGGGTCTGCCTGGCACGCAGGGAAATGTCTCCCAAATTGCCAATGGGGGTGGGAACCAGATAAAGTATTCCGGCCATGATGTCTATTCCTCCGTAATATGATAAATCTCCCGGCAGATGGGCGTTTTGCGCCCGTCCCGGTGATAAAGCGTCCATTCTTCGATTGATAGCCCCGGCTTGCCGCCCTTACGCAGTGCCAGCAGCGCCAATGAAACGGGGCCGCCCTCCTGATGACGCACCAGGCACAGCCGTTTGGCTTCCAGCCGGTGGGGTGCGCCCTGGGCAATGATTTCCGCCAGCCGCTCCGGGCGGTGTACCAGAAAAAAATCGCCCCCGTATTTCAGCGCCTTGGCGGCGGCACCCATGAGCTGTGCCAGGGGGCAGGTGTCCTCCCGGCGGGCGGCGGTGAGGCGGGCGGCAGGGCCACCCGGAAAATAGGGGGGATTGGAAATACAGCAGTCAAATTGTCCTGCTCCCAAAGAGGGGGGAAGCTGCCGCACATCCGCGCATATACTCTCCATGCGGGCATTCAATCCGTTGCGGCGGATGTTTTCCAGGGCAGCCGCGTGAGCCTGGGGATTAAGCTCGATACCGGTGACGCGGAGTCTGGGATTGCCGCTGCACAGCAGCAGTCCCAGCGTGCCGCACCCGGCACCCAGGTCGAGGACGGATTTTGCGCCGGTGATGTTGGCAAAATGCGCCAGAACCATGGAATCCGTGGTCAGGGGGAAGCACCCCTGGGCAATGTCCAGCTGAATGTCACCGGGAAGATATTCCATATTGTCTCCTAAAATAAATTTAATTGGATTGTGCGGGGGGGATGACTTCCTCGCTGGGTGCCGCCTTGCCCCCGGTTTTTGACGCAAAAACGTCACCGGGCGGGTTAGGAAACCAACGTATTCGTAAGGGGTTCGTAGCGCTATTATATTCCGCCGGTTTTTGACGCAAAAACGTCACCGGGCGGGTTGGGGAACCAACGTATTCGTAAAGGGTTTGCAGCGTAATTATATTCCCCTGGTTTTTGACGTAAAACGTCACCGGGCGGGTTAGGGAACCAACGTATTCGTAAAGGGTTCGTTGCGTAATTAAAAACGGCCTGCACCTGCAAGATGCAGGGCAGGCCGTCCTGAATTCGGAAGAATTAGGCTTCCTCGATTGCTTCGGCGGGGCACTGCTCGGCGCAGGAACCGCAGCTGACGCAGACATCGGGATCGATGACGTACTTGTCTTCGCCCTCAGAGATAGCCTCAACGGGGCACTGCTCGGCGCAGGAGCCGCACTTGACGCAAGCATCGGTAATGTTATAAGCCATGATATGTTACCTCCTTGTGGAATATATTTTTGTGCGCCCAAAGGAGGACGCACATTCATTCTAGCATGGATTTTGAAAAAAGCAATTCCTTTTTCAAAAAATTCGTATATTTCCAAATTGCCCTGGCAAGAATTTTCTGGAAAAGGAGGCTCTTATGCGATACCACACCATGACGAGCGAACTGATTCGCGCCTCCGGCGAGAAGGCGCGGCTGCTGGGGCATAGCTTCGTTGGCTCCGTTCATCTGCTGTTGGCGCTGCTGGAGCTGCCGGGGGAGCCGCAGCTCATTCTGCGGGGCTGCGGCCTTGCGCCGGAGCTGGCCATTCCGCTGGCGCAGCTTTTGTACGGCAGCGGAACCCCAAACCTTCCGCTGCCCCAGGGGCTGACGGAAAGGGCCTGCGAAATTCTGTCCCTATCCGCCCGGGAGGCACGGCAGAGAGCCTCCCGGGAAATTCTGCCCATCCATGTGCTGGCCGCGCTTTCCCGCGCCCAGGACAGCGGCGCCGGGCAGCTGCTGCAAATTTTCGGTATCAGCCAGGATGTGCTGTTTACCCATACCGTGGAATGGCTGCAACGGGAAAGTGCCTTTCCCACAGGAGGAAAAAAGGAGGCGGTCGCTACGAAGCTGCTGGAACAGTTCAGCGAGGATTTGATTACAAAGGCATCGGCAATGGAGCCGGTGATTGGCCGTGACCGGGAGATTGATACGGTCATCGGCATCCTGTGCCGGAAGAATAAGAATAATCCCGCCCTGGTGGGAGAGCCGGGGGTGGGAAAAACCGCCATTGCCGAGGGGCTTGCCCAGCGGATGGCAGTGGGCAATGTGCCGCCCCAGCTCAAGGACAAACGGCTGGTGAGCCTGAACATGGCCTCCCTGGTGGCAGGAACCAAATACCGGGGCGAATTTGAGGAGCGGCTGCGGGATTTGCTGGCGGAAATCCACCGCAGCGGCGATGTGATTCTCTTTGTGGACGAAATGCACACCATCATCGGCGCGGGAGCTGCCGAGGGGGCCATCGATGCGGCCAATATCCTCAAACCGGCGCTGGGCAGGGGCGAGGTGCAGATGCTGGGGGCAACCACCCGGGAGGAGTACCGGAAGTATATTGAAAAGGATGCCGCCCTGGAGCGCCGCTTCCGCCCGGTCACCGTGGAGGAGCCGGGAAATGAAACAACCCTTGCCATCCTCCATGCCTTAAAGCCGGGGCTGGAACGCCACCATCGGCTGCGCATCTCCGAGGAGGCACTGAAAGAGGCGGTGCGGCTGTCCGTCCGGTATCTGCCCGACCTGTACCTCCCCGATAAGGCCATCGACCTGCTGGACGAGGGAGCTGCCCGGGCACGGATGGAGGAAATGCGCCTGAGCCGGGGCGGGACAGCCCGGAAGGAGCTGGAGGAGGAGCTTCACGAGGCAGTGCGGGAACGCCGCTTTGAAAAGGCGGCGGAGCTGCGGGACAAAATGCAGGTGCTGTCATTGAAGCCCGGCGACAGCCGACGTTCCCGCACCGTGACGGCGGCGGACATTGCCTGGGTGGTTTCCGCCCGTACCGGCATCCCTGTGGGGCGACTGACCGCTTCGGAGCGGGAGCGGCTGCTGCACCTGGAAGGGCTGCTGCAAGCCCATGTGATGGGGCAGCCGGAGGCGGTACAAACAGCCGCTGAGGCAGTGCGCCGGGGATTTGCGGGACTGCGGGACGAGGAGCGCCCCATTGCCTGTATGCTCTTTACCGGACCCACCGGCGTGGGCAAAACCGAGCTGTGCCGTGCCCTCAGCGAGGAGGTATACGGCAGCCGCAATGCCATGATTCGCCTTGATATGACGGAATATATGGAGAAGCATTCCGTTTCCAGGCTGATTGGTGCGCCTCCGGGGTATGTGGGCTATGAGGAGGGCGGCAAGCTCACCGAAGCGGTACGCCGCCGCCCCTATAGCCTGGTGCTGCTGGATGAGGTGGAGAAGGCGCACCCGGAGGTGCTGGGTATCCTGCTGCAAATCATGGAGGAAGGCGTGCTCACGGATTCCACCGGGCGGCGGGTCAGCTTTCGCAATACCATTGTAGCCTGATTTGGGAAAAGGATCTATCCCTCTACACAGCGCAGGGGCAGGAATCCCCTGAACTGCGCAACATCTATCACCGGGCCTGACGGCCCATACAGAAAAGGAGAACGCTATGTCCGGAACGCTGGTACTTGTTCCAACGCCCATTGGTAATCTGGGCGACATCTCGCCCAGAGCCGCCGAGGCGCTGGAAACTGCAGATTTTATTGCCGCAGAGGATACCCGGGTGTCCATTAA
>URPI01000196.1 GCA_900549705.1 uncultured Eubacteriales bacterium | reverse complement strand
TGGCTTCCCCCGGGGGGAAGCCAAGAACTCAGAAACTATTCGATAATACCATGCAACGTAGCACTCAGTTGCGTGAGCTTCGGGTCGCCAAATTGGCGACCCCTACAATGGCTGTGCCAAAACCGTGGGGTGCTGGCTTTCTACCGGATATAAAACATAATCTCTGTGATGTACTCGTTTTCATCCCCGGAGGAAATATAGTCATTGATGCAAAATTCATAGGAATCGGATATGATTTCCAGCCCCCGCTCCCGGCAGAATTGCAGCAGCTTTTCATAAGAAACATTCACAGACTCGTAGTCGCCGCAATGATAAATCCGCACCACCCGCCCCTTGGGCAGCAGGCGGATATTCTTTGCCTTTTTTGTCTTTTCAATGGGCAAAAAGGCGGTGCTGGCCTGGGTATACCGCCCCTCGACAATATTCTCATAGGGTACAATCACCCCGGTTTGGAAGTAGATGGGCAGCGCCTCCTGCAACGCCTGGGAGAAGCATTTTTTGGTGGCAATGCTGATTTCCCGGAAGGACTGGGGCTGCTCCACCGCTGCCCACAGCAGATACCGGGGCTTTGCTTCCCCAATGGTCACCTCCTGTAGCTCCCCGTGAAGAGCCATCACATTTTCCATCTGGGCACAGCGGTGTGCCAGCCGGTTCCGCACCAGCTGCAAATGGGCAATCTGCTGCTCCAGCACCGTCAGCTGCTTGCGCAGCACCACCAGGGAGGTGTCGATGGTATAGCTTTTCATGTGGGTCTGAATCTCCGCCAGAGAAAAGCCCATCTCCTTCATGATTAAAATGGTGTCCAGATAGTCAATCTGCTGGGCGGTGTAATAGCGGTAATGGTTGTCGGGGTCCACATAGGCGGGCTGAAACAGCCCAATCTTATCATAAAAAATCAGGGTCTGTTTGGAGATATTCTGATACCCCGCCAGCTCGCCAATGGAAAACATATCTTTCACAAAACTCCCCCTTGACAATATAGTTACTATATGCCTTATTATAGTGCCAGAGCTAAAAATTATCAAGCAGGAGATTGAAAAATGAAGTATTTCGAGAAAAAACTGTCCTATTCGCAATTTTTGTGGTATTTGGTGCCTTCGGTACTGAACATGATATTTTTATCCTTCTACACCACCATTGACGGCTTCTTCGTGTCCAAATATGCCGGCTCCGATGCCCTGGCAGGCATTAACATCGTCATCCCCATCACCTGTGTGATTTTCGGTGTCTCGGTGATGCTGGCAACCGGTGCCGGTGCCATCATCGGTGAGCGGCTGGGGCAAAAGCGGGAGCGGGAAGCCAATGAGATTTTCAGCTTCATCTGCCTGGTGCTGCTGGGGCTGTCCCTGCTGTTTACGGTGGGGGGCATCCTGCTGCTGAAGCCCATCTGCCTGTTGCTGGGCAGCAGTCAGCGGTTGCTGCCCCATGTGCTGCCCTATGCCCTGGTGATTTTCCTGGGCAGCATCCCCATGTCCTTCAAGCTGTTCTTCGAGTATCTGGTGCGCACCGACGGCCGCCCCAATATGGGCATGGCCATGTCCCTGACGGGTCTTGTGTGCAATGTGGTATTTGATTATTATTTCGTGGCTGTCCGGGGCATGGGCACGCTGGGTGCCGCCTGGGGCACCTTCCTGTCCATCACGGTGAGTATGCTGATTGGACTGGTGTATTTTCTGAAATTCAGCCACATCCGGTTCTGCAAGCCCAAAATGGACTGGGGTATTCTCACCAAGTCCTGCACCAACGGCAGCAGCGAAATGCTCACCGAGATGTCCACCGGCATCACCACCTTCCTGTTTAATCTCATCATCATGAAGTATTATGGGGAAGACGGTGTCGCCGCCGTGACCATCATCATGTATATCTACTATTTCTTCATTTCCTTCTATATGGGCATTGCAGTTGCAACCGCTCCCATTGTCAGCTACAATGTAGGCGCTCAGAATTTTGACAAAATCAAAGAAACCCTTCGCCACAGCTTCCTGACTATCGCCATTACCTCCGTTTTGATTCTTGCCATCTCCCTAGGCTGCGGCAAGCCCATCATCCACCTGTTTGTGGAGGACGGCAATGTGTTTGACCTGACCTGGCAGGGCTTGAAGCTGTTCAGCCCGGTGTTTGTGTTCATCGGCTGGAACGTGTTCCTCTCCGGATATTTCACCGCCCTGGGCAACGGTTTGGTTTCCGCCCTGATTTCCACCCTGCGCTCCCTGATTCTGGTGGCTGTATTCATTCTGATTCTGCCCCGTATCATCGGCGTGTCCGGCATCTGGCTCACCATGCCCTTGTCGGAAACCGTGACCATCTTTATTGCGTTCTACCTGTACCGTGCTTACGGACGGCAGGTTATGGAGGGCAAGGGGATTTAGGGAAAACACAGTTGGATGGCGTAAGTTGATGATTTTGCATCGCTGCTGTAGGGGTCGCCAACCTGGCGACCCACCAGCCTCCGGTTTCCACCGCACCGGTAGGGGCGGCTCGAGCCGCCCGCAAAAAAATGAGTACGCTCCATTCAACGAAGGACACTCCCTCAGCTTCGCTTCGCTCAGCAGCTCCCTCAGAGAGGGAGCCAAGGGCACTTCGTGCCAGCGGGTCGCCAAGTTGGCGACCCCTACAAACTCAGAAATTTTTGGCAATTTCCATTCAGCGAACCACTCAGTTTCGTTCACTTCGGGAGGCTAAGAGCCTCCCGTACAACGGCTGTGGAAACCGCTTTCATACCGCCTTCCAGTGGCTGCTCCCCCGGACTTTCGATAAAAATTTCTCCACAGCTATTGACCTTCTACCTTGTATATGGTGTATAATCCCCCTTGTAAAGCAAGAAACCACCCAAAAACCACAAGGAGGTATCCACAAGATGAATATAAAGGATGTGGAAAAAGCCACGGGGATTTCCAAACAGAACATCCGCTTCTATGAAAAAAGCGGGCTGCTTCATCCCCAGCGCAATGAAGAAAACGGCTATCGGGAATACACCGATGAGGAAATACGCATTTTGAAGCTGGTAAAAATGCTTCGGATGCTGGATATGCCCATTGAGCAAATTAAGCTGGTGCTTGTGTGTCCTCATCAGATGCCCAATCTGCTGGAACAGCAAACCCGGCTGCTGGAAGAAAAGCTGGAACGCACCAAATACGCCATCACTCTATGCGAGAATTTAAGGAAGGCAGACTGCACCCCCGAGGCGCTGGACGTGGATTCCTATTTGGAGCAAATGGAGCAGCATCCCGGCAGCTTCTTTGGCGGCTGGGTGTCCGATTACAAAAGCGTGAAGCAGTATCAGCACGAAAAGGCCTTTACCTTTACGCCGGACGATGCCATTACCGACCGCTACAGCTTTGCAAACGCCCTGTATGACTACGCCCAGAAAAATGGCAGGGAAATCACCATCACCAAAGAGGGGCTGTATCCAGAATTTGTGATGGATGGTGTGGAATATGTGGCGCAGCGCAACACCACCGCCATCCGAGGCTTCCCGGTGACCACCATCCAATGCACCCGGAAGGACAGCGCCCTGGATGAAGATTATCACCACGGGCGGAAGAAGTGGCTGCGGCTGCTGCGGATTTGCTGGCCCGCTGTCTTCTGGCTGGTGTTCCTCCTGGTCACCAGAGGCACCCAGTGGCTGCAAGGCATGATTTCCAGCACAGAGGGAATCCTGCTGCTGGCAGCGGAGAGCGTGGTGTGTGTGGCAATGTGCATCCGCAATTACTACCTGTTTTGGAATTTAAAGGATTGAGAACCCCCCTCCGGATGGAAAGCCCATTCGGAGGGGGGTGTGTCCGGAAGGGTGTATTCCGCCAAATGGGATACACCCTATTTTTTGAGTCCGTAGGGGAGGCTCGTAGCCTCCCGAAGCTCACGCAACAGAGCGCTTCGTTGAATGGTAATATCTAAAGGTTTTTGAGTTCTTGGCTTCCCCCGGGGGGAAGCTGCCAGACTTGACGGCACTTCGGAACCGGCAAGGCTGGCTGATGAG
>URPI01000195.1 GCA_900549705.1 uncultured Eubacteriales bacterium | reverse complement strand
TTCCGAAGTGCCGCTTGATAAAAAATCCAGCTTCCCCCCGGGGGAAGCCAAGGGGGAGCAGTCGGGAGCTGACTCCATTCATCATTCCGCTCAGTTCCATCCGCTGGCGGGCGAGCCGCCCCTACCGGTGCGGTGGAAACCATAAGCCTACAGCTGCTCAAATCTCCTTGCGCCCCTGGTATCCAGCCAGCGGGTCATGGCAAAGGAAAGCACCCCAAAGAGAACCGCCACAGCGGAAAAATAGCCCTCCGTGCCCAAAATATCCACGGTCAAAAAGCCGCCAAAGGCCACAGCCAGGGGAATCAGAAACGCCAGCATCACCACAATAAAAGAATTGAGTCCCTGCTTGATTACCATGGCTTCGCTGGTCCATTGAAGGTTGGGACGCAGAACACCCAAGGTCAGGCCGAAAGCGCCGAAGAACCAGTTAAGCATCACAAAGAACAGACCGCACAGCACAACCGTCCAGCCGGACAGCCCCAGGCACCAGCCCAGCACCGCCACCGCCAGCAGCATGGGAACCAGGTTCAGCAGTATATGCAGCCCCAGCTTCGCCCGCAGCACCTGTCTGCCGGTGACTGGCAGGGAGTGGAGAATCCAAAGGGTTTTCCCTTCCAGGGACACCGAGGGGGTGGAAATGAAATTCATGCCCACGCAGAAGCCCACCGGGACGACAATCACCATCGGAAGGACGGAGGCCGCGAAGGGAGCAATCTCTCCCACAGTTGCAAGCATCACATCCATGGCATCCTTTTTTACCAGCGCAAACGCACTCAGCAGGAGCAGCAGCACAATCCCCATGCCGGCGTTGAGAACATAAGTAGGGCTGCTGACAAACCGGCGCAGTTCCCGCCCCAGCAGCGCCGCAGAAAGGCCGCTGGTCTTTACGCTGACCTTGCCGGTGTGACTTCTTCCGCCCTGGGTTCTGGTGGTGATGCGCAGGAAGGTGCCGGACAGCACCGTGTAGCACAGCCCAAAGAGCACCAGTGTCACGCCTGTGAAAATCAGCATGGAGGAGGTGCTTCCTGCCGCCGCCCAGCCCAGCTGATAAATCACGTTGACCCACCGCCGAATGCCCTCACCCAAGGCTTCCACGTTCATCAGAAGCTTTTGAATCAGGTTCATCATGTTGAAGCACACATAATAATACCCGCCGAAGAACACCAGGGAGGCAATGACCACCGCCATGCTCTTGTTTTTGATGCGAGAGGCAACCAGCGCCACCAGCCAGCCCAGAATGCAGGTGACCACGGAGACAAACAACGCAATCACAAACAGCAGTAGCATCTGGTACACCACCGCCAGCGCAGACACGCTGCCAAAAATCCAGCCGCAAATGCAGGCAGGAAGCCACACGCAGCCGCTGTACAGCAGGCTCAGGCCATACACCAGAGTCATCCTGGTAAACAGAATTTTGGCAGGCGGAATGGGCATGGACAGCAGCAGCTCATTGTCCTTTGCCATGTAGAGTGTAGAATAGGTACTGAACACGCTGCCGAAGGTGCCCAGCAGGATGGACAGCAGTCCCAAAAGCACATAGTAAAGCCAATCCATGTCCATTGCAAAAAGCTGATTGCTCACCAAATAGCTCATGCCGAAGAATGTGCCGCACAGCACAAGCATAAGGGCCGTAAAAAAGAGGAACATCCCCGCAATCCCGGCCTTACTCCGGGGCTTTCCGGTTTTCATGTTCACAAAATAGGTGCGGAAGCATTCCATATACTGCTTCCGAATCAAGGCCTTCAGCATGATTACCCCTCCAGTTCCAGGAACACAGATTCCAGGCTGGTGTCACCCTTCACTTCCTCCATGGTGCCGGAGCGAATGAGCTTTCCACCCTTGATGATGGCAACCTTATCGCAGAGCTTTTCCGCCACTTCCAGCACATGGGTGGAGAAGAAGATGGCGCCGCCCTGATTGCACACCTCCCGCATCATCCCTTTGAGGATATGGGAGGCCTTGGGGTCCAGACCCACAAAGGGCTCGTCCATGAGAATCAGCTTTGGCTCATGAATCCAGGCGGAGATGATCGCCAGCTTCTGCTTCATGCCGTGGGAGTAGGCGCTGATGGGCTGATTCAGGTCACCGGTGAGCTCGAAGGTGTCTGCCAACTCCTGAATCCGCTGCTTCCGCCGGTCGGCGGGGATAGCGAAAATATCCCCCACAAAGTTCAGGTACTGCATTCCGGTCATAAATTCATACAGGTCGGGATTGTCCGGGATGTACGCCATCTTTTTCTTGCAGCCGATGGGGTCGCGCTGAATGGAAGTTCCGTCAATCAGAATTTCGCCGCTGTCAAACTGCATGATACCCGCCACACTTTTCAGGGTGGTGGTTTTTCCTGCGCCGTTGTGGCCGATGAAGCCATAGATTTCCCCCCGCTGGATGTGCAGGCTCAGGTCATCCACCGCTTTTTTCTCGCCGTAGGTCTTGGTAAAATGGTCAATTTTCAGCATAATTTCCCCTCATTTCATATATGGATGTTCAATATGGAATACTTCTTCAAACCGGAGCAGGCGCTGGCCATCAAAGGTCAGGCGGACAATGTATGGCATCCAGTCTACGATGCGCAGAAAATCCTCACAGCCGAAGCCCGGACGGTAGAAATTCAGGATGGTACTCAGCGCCGTGCCGTGGGTGCCAACCGCAAGGGTCTTCCCGGGATTGTCTGCCAAAAGCGCCTCCAGGGCTTCCACATTCCTTTTCTGAGTCTGACCCAGCGTCTCTCCCCCCGGCTCGCACCAGGAAAAATCCTGCCAGCGCTGACGCAGGGGCGTATTTCCTGCATCCTTGAACCCGGCATTGCCTCCCTCGCCACTCTGCCGTTCCCGCAGACGCTCATCCGTCCGGATGGGCAGACCGTGCTCCTGCGCCGCCAGCGTAATGGTATCCAGGCTGCGGCGGTAGGGGCTGCAATAAAAGGCATCAATGGGGACATCCCGCAGCACCCGGGCAACCTCCGCGGCATCTGCCATGCCCTGCGCCGTCAGGGGCCGGGTGCGGTCATCCCGATGGGAAAACTCCGACTGGCAGTGCCGGACAAGGTACACCGTGGTCAGCTTCGGAATCTGCGCCAGGTCAATCCAATAGCGCTGCTCCAAAACGCCGTCTGCATTGAGAATTTCATTTTCCAGCACGCCGCCGTTGTTCATAATGGACTTGGCAGAGCCGATGTTATCCTTATCGCAGGTCATCAGCACCCGCTGGATGCCCAGCTTGCGGCACTCCTCCAGGGCAAGGCGAATCATGGCGGTGGCATAGCCCTTGCGGCGCTCGCTGGGGCGGATGCCGTCCCCGATATGCCCGCCGTATTGCAGCAGATAATCGTTCAGATAATGGCGGATATTCACCGCCCCCACAAAAATGTTCCGATCCAAATCCAGGCAGAAAAACACGGAGTCCGGCACCAGGCCAGGCTCCTCCCCGGTACATTCCAGGTGGGCAAGGTAGTGCTCAAAATTGTGATAGTCATTTTTGCGTATGGCATAGGGCGAAAAGTCCTGCTCCCGGGAGAGCCACTCCCCCATCATTTCTTCCAGCTGGGGACGGTATTCCGGGGTGAGCTTTACCAGTTTGATGTTCATAGATAACCCTCCTTTGGGGATGAAAAATTGCTGCTGCAAAGAAACCGCTTCTGTGCCGCCTTGGCTCTCACCGCACCGGGTAGGGGCGGCTCGTAGCCTCCCGCTGGTACGAAGTGCCCTTGGCTTCCCCCGGGGGGAAGCTGCTGAGCGAAGCGAAGCTGAGGGAGTGCACCCCGTTGGTTGCTACAAGCCAATGACTTCCCCCAAGCCTTGTAGGGGTCGCCAACTTGGCGACCCGCTGCGGCGCAGCCGCCTTGGCTTCCCCCGGGGGGAAGCTGCTGAGCGAAGCGAAGCTGATGAGGGGTGGCGACAGGTTGGTTTTAGAATGCACCCGGATGAATGTCATTCGTTTCGATTTCCACCATTCAACGTACTGCTGTAGAGATTTTAAGCTTTCGCCA
>URPI01000194.1 GCA_900549705.1 uncultured Eubacteriales bacterium | reverse complement strand
GGTGGCGCTGGACAAGAGCGGCGCGTTTATCGGTGGCTGCATCTGCCCCGGTGTGAAGATTTCCCAAGAGGCGCTTACCGCCCGCACGGCGCTGCTGCCCGGGCTTCAGCTGGATCAGCCCAAGCGGGTCATTGGCCGCAATACCGTGGAGTGTATGCGCAGCGGCATTATGTATGGCACGGCCAGCATGATTGACGGGATGATTGGCCGCTTCGAGGAGGAGCTGGGGGATAAGGCCACGGTAATCGCCACCGGTGGTATTGCCCGGTTTATTCTGCCGCTATGCCGCAGAGAAATCCAGTATGATAAAAATTTGATATTAAAGGGGCTTGCCCATATCTACCAGGATAATACAAAGCTTCCCCAACCCCAGAGCGAGGAATAACCCGTTTCTTTTACGGGAAAACTGTCGAAGGGCGGGAGCCACCCCCGCAGAAAGAAATATTAAACCCAGGAGGATTTTTATGACCAAAGCAGTAAAAAATAAATTTGCCCGCCCGGCGGAGAAGCCGGAGAGCAGCGCCTTCCAAAAGGGCCTCGGGGCTGTTATCATGTTCCTTTACCATGCCCGG
This sequence comes from uncultured Eubacteriales bacterium, assembly GCA_900549705.1. Classification (GTDB taxonomy): domain Bacteria; phylum Bacillota; class Clostridia; order Oscillospirales; family Oscillospiraceae; genus Faecousia. The sequence continues at coordinate 3,424 of URPI01000194.1, read as the reverse complement.
AAGCTGGTCATGGCTGTCCCGGTGGCCATCTATGCCTTTTATCTTGCCTACCAAAACAGCATCCGTCTTCCCACCGAAGTAGGCATTTTCCTGCAAAACAACGGCAATTTTCTGCGGATGATTGACCGGGGAACTGCTGTGGTGTTCCCGCTGCTGGTCACGTTGGGCTGCCTGGTACTGATGATGTTTTCCAGAAAGGCGATGTACACCTGGGCCATCAGCATTTTCAGCCTGGCGCTTCCGCTGCTGATTTTGTTGAGCAATACATTTCCGGCTTGATACCGAACACCAATTAAAATATCCGCAAAGATGTTTTCCTTGCCCGCAGGGCAAGGAGCTCGCATCAGACGTGTTTTGCAATTTTTTTCTTATAAATCGCAAAACCGGCAGCACGGTTAAGCGATGCCTCCCTGATTGAATCGTTATTTCATCAGGGAATCGTGTGACAAATTGTTTTGGGTTCGTTCAAGCTTTCTTCACCAATCGCGCTTTGCCTGTGGTATAATATTCCAGGAAGCGTCGGTAGAGGAAGCCGATGCCGTGGAAATATCTGCGGATAATCCAACGGCTTTCCCGTGACAAATCGGCAGCGAATCCCCAAAAAAAGAATATGAAGAGGGCAGCGGTTTTATCTTCCGCTGCCCTTGATTTTTTATGCCGCATCATGCCCAACCGCGGATTAAAGTATCCACAAAGATGGTCAATCGGGAAATGGCATCACAGGTCTTGTATTTTTTTGTTCTTACCCAGGTACGCAAAGACATACCCCACAAAGGAGGCTGCCAGGAAACAGCCATCCACCAAGGCAATGGTATCCACCATTGCATCGGGAATATCGGGGAACAGCACCATGAAAATCAGGCTGACGAACAGCACCGTGGTGCAGACTTTGCCAACCATCAGTGCCCCCGGCAGCATCTTTCCGTTGAGATACGCCACGATACCGGCCACCATTTGGAAAGTCTCTTTAATCACCATCAGCCCCAGAACGGGGTATAAAACGGGATATTTCAGGGAGAGGCAGACAAGCAATGTCACTTGGGTTGCCTTGTCTGCAATGGGGTCGAGCACCATGCCCACCTTGGAAATCATGTTGAATTTGCGGGCAATCTTGCCGTCAATCATGTCTGTCAGGCAGGACAGAGCCAGCGTGCTTCCTGCGGCAATGTAAGAAGCGGTATTTTTTGCCGTGAGGTACAGGTACATATACACCGGTATCAGCAGCAGACGAAAGAGGCTGAGAAAGTTCGGAATGGTAAAAACCTCTTTTTTCCAGTTCACGTTAGACATGGATAATCCTCCGATGTAAAAGGACGGGCATTTTTCTGTTTTCTTGAGAAATGAAGCCGCATCCAGGAATACTCGCTATATTATAGTCGCTTTTTCGGTATTTATCAAGCTCTTTGTTTGTAATTTTTTCCTTATCCCCGGATGGCATCATGGGCAGCTGCTGCCGAATAGTGCAGTGCCAGATGCTTCCAGGTGTGCTTATCCAGCACCCCGGTCATGGGCAGAGCGTTCAGCTGCTGAAAGTCCAGCAGTGCCTGCCGGGTGATTTCGTCCATGAGACCGGTCTGTTCCGGCTGCAATACGCTGCTTGTTTCGGCGGCGAGGAAGTACATCATGGTTTGTGCCAGATGAACCAGGGGGTTGTAGCGGCTTCCATCCATGGGAAAATCCAGCTGTAAATCCAGGTGGAGGGACTGGGCAGGGGAGACGTGGACAAGAGCCTCCTCATAGGCTCTGACAATGGCCTCCCAGGTTTTTCGGTCGGTAACGCCCGTTACCGGCAGCCCGTGGCTGCGCTGAAACTGGCTGACGGCGGCTTGGGTCTGGGGGGTATAGATGCCGTTGGGAATCAGCAGGTCGATTTCCCCGGTATGCTGGGCAATGGTGCGCAGCATCCATTGCAGACTGCGGACGGGCTGGTTATAGAATTGGCGGGATGTATTCATCGGCTTGCCTCCTGACGATTGGGGTCCCGGTCGCCGCCGGACAGGGGAGTGCCTGGGAACTGCGTGATGTGGGCGGGAGCGGTGTAGCGGCTGCGGGAATTTCCTGCAACGGAAGAGGTGATGGGCAGCTTTTCAAAGTCTCGCAGACTGGTGTCCTCGATGCCAATGAACTGGTTGTAGATGGCTTCCCAGGTGTCAAAGTTGACGCTTCCGGTTTGGGAAAGGCCAAACCGCCCCTGGGCGGCAATCACAGCGGCGCGGGTGGCGGGGCCAAAAATGCCGTCCACGGTCACGGGAGGAATTTCACTGATATAAGAGGAGAGCACCCGCAGCATATATTGCAGCTGCTCCACCTGGATGCCCCGATCCCCCTGACTGATGGGATTGCCCGCCCAGGCAATGTTATAAAAAGTCTGTCCCTGACTTTTCAGCTCGGCCAGATTGGTCACCGCTGTATAAAGCCGCACCAGGGCATACCAGGTGGCCTGCCCCACAATGCCATCGGGCTGTAAATTAAAGATTTCCTGAAATGCCACCACGGCAGCCTCGGTTTTTTCTCCGAAGATGCCATCGATTTTTGGAATTTTCGGGATGGCAGGGTAGTTCTGGGAGATGCGGTTCAGCTCGGTTTGAATCACCACCACATAGGGGCCGATGTTGCCCCGGCGGATGGGGGTGCCGGGATAGGAGGAGGTGTAGTTTTGCACGGGGGCATTGGAGACAATTTCAATGTCCCCATAATAGCTTTTCAGAATCTGAATGGAGTTGTAGCCTTGCTGGGCAAGCTCCTGGCTGCCCCACTGGCTCAGTCCCTCGCAGGTGACGGTGGTGCCGTTGCAATATTTGGCAGCCAGCGGCTCCACAAAGCCGGGGCGGCGGATGTAGTCGTTGAACAAGGTGTCAACCAGTTGGGAGATGTTGGTAAAAAAGCTTCGCCCGTTGACAAAGGCCTGGTCATAGGCGGTATTGTTGGTGATGTCAAAGTCATAGCCCCGGCTGCGGTAAAACTCGGTGTATACCCGGTTCAGGGCGAAGGACACAATGGCGAGAATGTTTGCCCGCAGAGCGCTTTCGTTCCAGGTGGGATAAATTTCGCTGGAAGCCACATTCTTAATGTAATCGGGAAAGTCCACCGTTACATTTTCGGCCTGGGTGTTGGGCGCACCCAGGTGAACGGTAATCCGCTGGGGTACAAAGGGAGTAACAGTAGGCATGGTTCACCGCCTTTACAGATTCTGGGGCGGTGTGACCACGTTCAAGCTGTCCTCGGTTCCTTTGGGAAGCTGGGAAAGGGGAACGAGCATGATGTTCTGAAACGTGGTGGTGTCCGCAAACACCTGAATGTTTTTGGATTCAAAGGGACCGAAGCCGCCCAGGTAGGCAAACATATTCACCTGGGCATAGGGGCGCTCGTCAGCCCCCGTTTTCAGTGTAGATCTGAGCAGAACAGTTCATTCCAACCGAGAAAC
>URPI01000193.1 GCA_900549705.1 uncultured Eubacteriales bacterium | reverse complement strand
CATGATTTTGAAAGATTCGCTGCGCTCTGCAACACCCCCGGGGGAAGCCAAGGGGTAGTAGTCGGGGGCGTGTTCCATTCAACGGACGGCTCAGCTGCGGAAGCTTCGGGCGGATACGATCCGCCCCTACAGCCACGGCGGCAAAGCCGCCGACGGGTCGACTGCTCGTCGACCCCTACAGGGTGCAAGCGTTTATTTCTCGCTTCTGCGCTTCTTTTTCACTGCTCCAACAGCGAGATAGCCCAGAATGCCCGCCCAGCAGATGCCCAAGGTCGCAAGAAGGGCAATCGATTCGGCGGGCAGCGGTCCCAGGTCACGGGAAGCCGCCCCGGATTGCTGAATCTGGTCGAGACGGTACAACGACTGCACATCCCCGTACAGCGCGGTGATGAAATCATCATCCACCGTCTTTTTCCGGCGGACGGATTTGGTTACGTCCTCAATCAATTCCCCCGCCGCATTGCGCAGGGAGGCAGAGCCGTTGAATACGGCGGTGGTAAAGGTCTTGTCGGTGTTATTCAGCAGCAGATTCACCGCATCCATTTTCACGGAATAATGGGAATCGTCATCGCTGCCCGCCTTGCTCAGATAGTCCTGATAATCTTCGCTTCTCTGTGCCTTGGTGGTAACGGGCACATAGCCCTCGGTGCTGGAATAGGCAATCTGAATGCCGTCCGTCAGCAGATACTGCATGAACAGCCAGCTTGCCAGCACCTCCTGGGGGTCTTCCTTGTTAAACAAACACATGGACGGTCCCTGGGAAATCATGCTGATATGTTCCGGGTCGTACTGGGGCACCGGATACACCACCGTCTCAAATTCCACCAGGGCATCGGCGCTGATGTCCAGCAGCGGGGCATGACTGCCCATCCAGGTGGAGCCGGCGGTGGAGTCCACCGCAAAGATGCACTGCCCGGCATTGAGGAAATTAGCAGGGTAACTGGAAATGGCAAAGGTGGAGAAGGCGCGGGTTTTTGCGTGCGCCGCCACAGTTTTCAGAATATTCCGGGTGGTGTCGTTGAACAGGCCGATATGCCCGGTGGCATCGGAATAATCCGCCCCCAGCTGGTGGAGCATCTGAATCATCATATTGTCCGTGGACTTATAAATGAAGGGAATGAGCACCTTTTGTCCGTTGACTTTGAACACATCCCCCTCCTTTTCCATGGCAGCCTCGCTGACCTGCCACACAAAATCCCAGGTCAACACCTCCGGCAGGGTGAAGCCCAGCTTCTCCACATAGTCCTTATTTACATAACAGGCCTCCGTGGAGCGCATAAAGGGCAGGGCATACTGATGCCCCCCGAAGCTGCATTCCGCCAGAAATTCCGGCACCATCTCCCCCTTGGCGGGGGCATCGAAATTCACTTTTTTCCCGCCCAGGCCATAGTTTTCATCGGTGAGCAGGTCATCCAGGGGAACCACCACATTCTCACCGGTGAGGTAGGTGGCAATGTGGTCGGGGTAGGTAATACACACGTTGGGTGTCGTGCCCGTGGAAATATTGGTGATAACATCGTTGTAAATCCGCCCGTAATCGGTATAGAGCCGCATTTCCACGGTGATATTGGGATAAATTTCTTCAAATTCCGCAATGGCCTGCTTATACACATTGACCTGGTTGATGTTGGTATCGTTTTTGGCCCAGAAGGTAACCGTAAAATTCCGGCTGGTATCCAAATCCTCCGGCAGCCGGAAGGAGCTGCGCTCCCGTGCCCCGTGGCAGCCGGAAAGCATCAGGCTCAGCACCAGCAGCAGGGCAAAGATTTTCATTTTCATCCCTTGGTGCCTCCTCTGGCCACGCCCGCCATGATTTTTTTGTGGAACAGCAGAAACAGGACAATCAGCGGCAGGGAAATCACCACCACCGCCGCCATCATGGCAGGGATATTCTCCCGTCCGAAGCCGTTTTCCCGAATCTCCTGAATGCCCACGCTCACCAAAAAATGGCTCTGGTCGGTGGTGACCAGCCGGGGCCAGACGAAGCTGTTCCAGCACTCAATCACCTTGAGGATGGTCACGGTCACAATGGTGGGCTGGCAAATGGGAATCATCACCTTAAAGAGATATTTGAGGTCGGAGGTTCCGTCCACCTTGGCGGCGTAGTACAGTTCATCGGGAATCTGGGCAAAATTCTCTTTCAGCAGATAGATGTAAAACACCGAGGTCACCGAGGGCAGAATCAGACCGGCAAAGGTATTGCGCAGTCCGCCATCGGTAATGGTGACATAATTGGTGATGACCACCAGTTCATTGGGAATCATCATCAGGGACAAAAACAGGGTGAACGCCAGATTCTTCCCCCGGAAATTCAGCCGGGCAAAGGCAAACGCCGCCAGCACCGTGACAATGAGCATCAACGCCGTGGTAACCACGGTGAACACGATGGTGTTGAAGAAGTACTGCCCCAGAGGAACCGCCTTGAAGGCATCGACGTAATTCTGCAAGGTGGGGGTCAGGGTAAAGAGCTTGGGAATGTATTCGCTGTTATAGCTGCTGTAGCTCTTGACGGAGGTCAGCAGCATCCAGTAAAAGGGGAACAGCACAAAGATGCCCCAGATGGTCAGCAGGGCATACACGCCGCCCCGGCGCAGGGTTTCTTTTTTCATTACTTACTTCACCTCATAGGGCGGCAGTGCCGCCAGACAGTTACGCACGGGGATTGTACCCATACAAATGATGCGATGGATGGAGACGGCTTCCCGCATGGGCTGTAGGGGTCGACTATTAGTCGACCCGTCGGCGGCTTTGCCGCCGCAGTTGCAGGGGGGCGGCTACCATGCCGCCCGAAACCTAACGGACAGAGTGGTTGGATAATATCCAACATCGTACCGTTCAACGGACGACACCCCCTCAGGCAGCCCCTTTGGGCTGCCAGCTCCCCCAGAGGTGGAGCCAAGGGCGCTTTGCGCCATATCAAACATAATGCACGTGCTTTTTGCTCACCAGCAGATTGATGCAGGTGATGGTCAGCACGATGGAAAACAGCACAATGGCGGCGGCAGAGGCGTAGGAGGGGTAGCCGCCGGAGTTGCCATAGAGCATATCATACACATAGCCCACAATGGTATTCATCTGGGCGCTGTTCAGGTTGACTCCGAACAGTGCAACCGCATCGCTGTACGCTTTGAACGCACCGATGAAGCCCGTCACCACCAGATAGAAAATGGAGGGGGAAATCATGGGCAGGGTAATCTTTGTAAAAATCCGCCACTTGGAGGTGCCGTCCACCCGGGCGGCGTTGTAATAGGTCTGATTCACCGAGGCCAGGGCGCTGGTGAGAATCAGTATCTTAAAGGGCATGACAATCCAAACGGTGTAGAAGCACAGCACAAACATCTTCGCCCAGTAGGGGCCGTCGATGAAATCCACCGGTGTCATGCCAAATGCCCCCAGCAGCAGATTCACCAGGCCGTCGGAATAGGGGGTCTTTTTAAAGAGAATCATGAACACCAGTCCCACCGCCAGGGTGTTTGTCACATAGGGCAGGAAAAATACCGTTTGGAAAAAGTCCCGCAGTTTGTCAATGGAGGTAAGCGCCACGCTAATCAGCAGCGCCAGGCTGGTGGACAGGGGGACGGTGATGATCACCAGAATGAAGGTATTTTTCAGCGCCTGCAAAAAATAGGGGTCGTGGAGCACATAGGAAAAATTGAACGTACCTACCCCGGTATAGCTCTGGGAGGCAAAATTGAAGCTCTCCTCAAAGGAATAAATAAACACGTCAATCAGGGGATACACCATAAAAACCGCCAGAAACGCAAACGCCGGCAGCAGATACAGCCATCCCTTTTTATTTTGCTGTTCCATTTCCATTTTCTCCTCATATCAATCCCAAATCATATATCCACAGCATAGCGGTTTCGCCATGGTGCGAAGCACCCCCGGCTCCACCTCTGGGGGAGCTGGCAGCCCGAATGGGCTGACTGAGGGGGTGTCGTCCGTATATCGTGGCATACCCCGTCTTTTCGTAGCGCACCCCCTCAGCTTCGCGTTCGCTCAGCAGCTCCCCCAAAGGGGGCGCCGAGG
>URPI01000192.1 GCA_900549705.1 uncultured Eubacteriales bacterium | reverse complement strand
CGCTATGAGCGTCCGGGTCGCGAAAAGCGCCGGGTTCTGCTTCGGCGTCAGTCGGGCGGTGGAGCTGGTGGAGCAGGCGGCAAAGCGGAAGCCTGACCATGTCGCCTATACTTTTATGGGTAAGAAAACCACCTATACCCAGTTTATGCGCCGCATTGAGGCCGCGGCCAAGGGACTGTACAAAATGGGCATCCGCAAGGGTGACCGGGTGACCATCTGCATGGCCAATACCCCCCAGGCGCTGGATTGCTTTTATGGCCTCAATCGCATCGGGGCCATTCCCAACATGATTCACCCCCTGTCTGCCGCCCAGGAAATCGCATTTTATTTGAATGCGTCCCATTCCAAGGCAATTCTGACGCTGGATCAGTTCTATTACAAGGTAGCGGAGATTCAGTCCCAGCTTGACGAGCCGGTCACCATCCTCATTGCCAAGATTGCCGATGAGCTGCCCGCCCCCCTGAATATGCTCTACCCCATGACCAAGAACGCCCGAGAGGTGAAGAAACTGCCCAAGAAGGGCTATACCCTGTGGTACAAGATGGTGGAGAAGGGCAGAAAGCAAACGCTTCCTGCCGACGACGGAAAATATGACGAGTGCGGGGCCATTCTCTATTCCGGCGGCACCACCGGCACCACCAAGGGCATCATGCTTTCCAACCTGAATTTTAACGCCCTGGCGCTTCAGACCATTGCCGCCTCCGGCTTTACCATGGAGGAAATCTCCAATATGAAGATGCTGTCCGTTATGCCCGTGTTCCACGGCTTCGGCCTGGGCATTGGCATCCATACCCCTCTGGTGGCGGGCGGAACCTGCATCCTGGTGCCCCAGTTCAGCGTGGCAAGCTATGCGGATATTTTGGTGAAGCAGAAGCCCAACCTGATTCCCGGCGTGCCCACGCTGTTTGAAGCCCTGCTGCGGGCGGACAAGCTGGAGGGGGTTGACCTGAGCTTCCTGCGGGGCATCTTCTCTGGCGGTGACAGCCTGTCCCCGGAGCTGAAACGGAAGGTGGATGCCTTCCTGAAGGCGCATGGCTGTGCCGAACAGATTCGGGAAGGCTACGGCACCACCGAATGCGTCACCGCCTCCTGCCTGACCCCCAAGAGCTATGCCCGCGCCGGTTCTATCGGCGTGCCCTTCCCGGATACCTTCTATAAGATTGTGCAGCCCGGCACCACCAACGAGGTGGAGCCAAATATTGAGGGCGAAATCTGCGTTTCCGGCCCCAGCGTCATGATGGGCTACATGGACAATCCCGAGGAAACCGCCTCCACTCTGCGCCGCCATTACGATGGCCGCATCTGGCTGCATACCGGTGACCTGGGACACATGGATCAGGATGGCTTCGTGTATTTCCGCCAGCGGATGAAGCGCATGATTATTACCTCCGGCTACAATGTTTACCCCTCTCAGTTGGAAAACATCATCGATGGCCACGAAAAGGTGCTGCTATCCTGCGTCATCGGCGTGAAGGATCCCTATCGGGTGCAGCGGGTCAAGGCTTATGTGGTGCCCATGCCCGGTGTGGAGCCCAGCGAGGAGCTGAAGCAGGAGCTGCTGGAATATTGCTCCAAGCGCATTGCAAAGTACGCCATGCCCCGGGAAATTGAGTTCCGCACGGAGCTGCCGAAAACCCTGGTTGGCAAGGTGGCTTACCGGGTGCTGGAAGAGGAAGCAAACGCTGCCCAGGGCGTATGAAAAAGCGCATCTGGGAGCTGGACGCGGCACGGGGGCTTGCCCTCATCGGAATGATACTCATCCACTTCGTGTTCGATTTGACAGAGCTGACGGGGATACTCACCTGGCAGGAGCCGGGCTGGTTTCGGTTCCTGAAAAACCACGGTGGTGCGCTGTTCCTGGTGATTTCCGGCATCAGTGCCACTCTGGGCAGTCACCCGGCCAAACGGGGCGCGCAGGTGTTTGCCTGCGGAATGCTGTGTACGGCGGTGACCTACGGAATGTACCGGCTGGGCTTTGCCTATCGAAGCATCATTATTTATTTTGGTGTATTGCAATGCCTGGGGGTGTGTATGCTGCTGTGGTGCCTCTTGCGGCGGTGCAGCGAAAAAATGCTGCTGGTGATGGGACTGGTGCTGACGGCATTTGGCTTGTGGCTGGGCAGCCGTCCCATGGAGGTGCCCTGGTATCTCATCCCCCTGGGCTTTTGCCCGACATGGTTTCAGTCCTCGGACTATTTCCCCCTGCTTCCCAATTTTGGCTGGTTCCTTATTGGCACATGGGTGGGGAAACGGTTCTATGGGGACGGGCAGACCAAATTTCCAATGGCAACGGAAAGATATTATCGCCCCCTGTGCGCATTGGGAAGGCATTCCCTTCTGGTGTACTTGATTCACCAGCCGCTGCTGGCGGCAGTCGCCATGCTGCTGGCAAGGTAATGCGATGCAGCGCGAACCGCAGGGGCGGCAGTACCGCCGGACAATGGCACTTTGCAATGGGTCGACATACTCGTCGCCCCTACAGTCCGTGTGGGAAGCCTGTGCCATCCAACCAACCGCTCAATCTTGTCAGCTTCGGGCGGCTGATAGCCGCCCCGACAGAGCGCAAGCTGACTTTTGCCGCAATCAATGAGAGATGAAAGGAGAATCTCTATGAATAAGATAAAGCTGAAAAATCCTGGCTATCTGGCGCCGCTGTTTCTGGCGCTGGGGCTTGTGGGTATGTTTCTGTACAAGTGGCTGTTTGCCTATGTGGAGGATCCGGTGTCCGGGCTGCTGCCCGCCTTCACCGTGCCGGAGATTCTGCTGTGGGTGCTGACCGCCGGTGTTTGTGCGGCGGCCTTTGTGCTGACCCAGGGCACGACATTCGGCAGAATGGGCACTTCCGTTCCCGCAGTGAGTGATGTGCTGTTTGCGGTCGGATTTGTGACGCAGTTTCTGGCGGATGTCACGGGACCGGCGGCGCTGGTGCTGATTTATCGTGTTTCCTGTGTCTTGGCAGCGGTGGCGCTGCTGGTAATGGCCTTTTTCACCGCAAAAGGGAAACGCCCGCCATTCCTGACTGAGCTGTTTCCCTGCATTGCCTGTGTGGTGCATCTGCTCATCTGCTATCAGCTTTGGAGCGAGGTGCCCCAGCTGATGGATTATGTGATGGGGCTGGGGGCAGTGCTGTGCCTGAGCCTGGGCGCTTACTTCCGTCTGGCTGATGCAGCCGGACTGCCCGGAAAGCCCTGGAATAATGCTGTCGGCCTCATGAGTGTTTACTTCTGCACCGTTGCCGCATTTGCCGGTACGTTCAATCTGTTCTTCACCGCCGCGGCCATCTGGCTGGCCGGCACCTACGCCGGAATCACCGAGACGGAGGCAAAATGACCCCGCACACACAGCTTCTGCTTTCGGAAGGAGACGAAACGCCCTATGTGGTGCTGACCCGCTTTCTTGTGGATGCGGAATTGGATGATTTGCTTGCCGGTGCGCCGGTGCTTTGCCGATTCATTCCCGCGCTGGAGGAAACCGTGAATTTTAATCAGCATTCCCCCCACCATGCCTATGATGTGTATACCCACATCTGCCATGTGACGGCAGCTGTGCCAAGGGAGGCAACGCTGCGGTGGGCGGCGCTGCTCCATGATGTGGGAAAGCCCGCCTGCTTTGCCCAGGACGAAACAGGCCGGGGGCACTTTAAGGGACACGCCCAGGTGGGCGCAGCCATGGCGGCGGAGATTCTTCGGGAGCTGGACGCACCGAAGCCGCTTGCGGCGGAGGTGGTGTGGCTGATTGACCACCACATGGAGCCGCTGCCCCGGAACGAAGCAGAATTGAGTGCTGACGTTGAACGGGATGGCCTGACGCGAACCAGACAGCTGCTGATTCTCAAGGAAGCGGATGCCCGCAGCAAGGGCGTGGCGGAGGGACAGAAGGATACGCTGCCCCGGATTCATGCCTTGCAAGCGCGGTTGGAGAATTGGCGCTGACTGTAGAGGTGGATAGCATCCGCCCGCAGCACAAAGCACTCCCTCGGGGTTCTTGTGTGCCGGGTCGACATACGCGTCGACCCCTACTAGAGCGTACAGGCTAAAGGTTTGCACCACTTGGCTTCCCCCGGG
>URPI01000191.1 GCA_900549705.1 uncultured Eubacteriales bacterium | reverse complement strand
AAAAACAGCTCCCTTTGTCATGGTCTTAGAATGATTCCAGAGGGAAACGAATGGTGATGGTGGTTCCCGTGCCGGGGCGGCTGGAAACATCGATGCTGGCCTTATGGAGCATGGCGGCGTGCTTGACGATGGACAGCCCCAGACCCGTGCCGCCCACTTCCTTGGAGTGGCTCTTATCCACCCTGTAAAAGCGCTCGAAAATGCGATCCTGCTCCCCCTCCGGAATGCCGATGCCGGTATCCTTCACGGTGAGCACCGCCTTTTCATTCTCCCGCGCCACGGACACCGTCACGCTTCCGCCGGGCTTATTATACTTGATGGCGTTGTCGCACAGGTTATACGCAATGCCCCGCAGTAGCTCCGGTACGCCCCGCAGCTGCACCGGCACACCCTCCACGGTGAGCTTCACCTGCTTGTCGGCGGCGCAGCTTTCCAGGCTCACCGCTACCTCCCGGGCAATTTCCAAGAGGTTGGCATTGCTCCACTGGTAGCCCGTGCCCTCGTCCAGCCGGGAGAGATTGATGATGTCCTCCACCAAAGAAATCAGCCGCTGGGTCTCGCCGTAGATGCGCCCGGCAAAGGGCTGCACGTCCTCCGGCTTGGCCATGCCCCGCATCAGCAGCTCCGAATAGCCGGAAATGGACTGCAAAGGGGTTTTCAGTTCGTGGGACACGTTGGCGGTAAACTCCCGGCGGCGCTGCTCTGCCTGCTCGGACTGGGTGATGTCAAACAGCACCACCGCTACGCCGGACACCTTTTCCGGCACGCCAATGGCAGCTGCATGAATTTTAATAATGCGCCCCCGCAGCTCCGTCTGGCGGGTGACCGTCTTGCCGGTCATGGCCTCCTGCACTGCCTCCTGGAGCGCCATGTTGCGGGAGAGCATCAATAGCTCCGTCCCCACTACATTATTGCTGTTCTTCACATCCAGCAAACGCAGGGCGGACTGGTTGGCGGTGATGACCCGGCTGGACTTATCCAGCAGAATCATGCCCTCCTCCAAATGGCTGACAATGGCGTTCAGCTCGTCCTGCTTCTGGGTCAGGGTATTCTTCTGTTCCTTCAGGTGCTGCTGCTGGCTATAAATCCGGCGCAGCAGGGGGCTGAGCTCGTCATAGCCCTCGTTTTCCAAAGGCTCATCCAGGTTCAGTTTGTTCATCGGCTCCACAATGCGCTTGGAAAGGCGGCTGGCCAGCAGGAAGGACAGCGCCGCTGCCACGGCAATCACAATGCAGATGGGCTGGAGCATTCCCACCAGCAGCACAAAAATGGAGTTGTGGGAGATGGACAGGCGAAGCACCGTGCCATCGGACAGTCTCTGCGCCGCATAGAGGTACTGCTTCATCATGGTGGGGGAATAGCGGGCGCTCTCACCATAGCCGGTAGCCAGGGCATCCTGGATTTCCTGCCGCTGCAAGTGATTTTCCATTGCCTCAGTATCAGAGGCGCTGTCATAGAGCACCTTGCCGTTGGCCGCAATCCAAGTCACGCGGTAATCGCTGGGATTCAGACCGTCAAAATAGGCCATTCCCATGCCCTCTGCGCCCTGGACGGCCAGTGCCGTCTCCGAGCGGAGCTGATTTTGCTGCACAGATGAGAAATAATTATACAGCACACCCATAATCAGCAGCATGGTGACAACAAAAACCCCCAGTGCCGCCGCACAAATCGCCTTATAAATCCGTTTTGTCATTTGGCATCCTCCATCCGATAACCCACGCCCCGCACGGTTTTGATGCACTCTCCGGCGCTGCCCAGCTTGGTGCGCAGGGAGGCGATATGGACATCCACCGTTCGAGTCTCGCCCTGGTATTCGCTCTCCCACACGGAGGAAAGGAGATTCTCCCGGGTAAAGGCCACGCCGGGATTTTTCAGGAACAAGCGCAGCAGCAGGTATTCCTTGATGGTCAGCTCGATTTTATTGCCACCCACAAACACCTGATGGGAGCTTTCGTTCAATGTAATATTCTTATGGGTCAGCACCTGGGAGGGCGCAGTGTGACTTACCCGGCGCAGCACCGCCTTGACCCGGGACACCATTTCCATCATTCCAAAGGGCTTTGCCAGGTAGTCATCCGCCCCCAAATCCAGGCCGATGACCTTGTCAAATTCCGTCCCCTTGGCGGTTGCCAGAATCACGGGAATCTCTACCGTGGCAGGGGCTGCCCGCAGCTTTTTCAGAATGGAAATGCCATCCTCGTCCGGCAGCATGATGTCTAACAGGATGAGTTCCGGCTGCTCCTTGCCTAACTGCTGCCACAGCGCCTCGGCGCACTCCAAGCCCAGCGCCGAAAACCCAGAGGCATTCAGAGCATAAACCGTCAGTTCCCGGATGCTCGCGTCATCCTCCACGCAATAAATCATACAATCGCCTCTTTTTCACTTTTCACTGGTATGACTTCCCGTCTCATAGCAGGCGGACTCAAATTCCAAACTTCCGGTCAGGGAGAACAGCACCCATTTTGCAATGTTTACTGCATGGTCGCCAATGCGCTCAAAGTATTTTGCAATCATCAGCAAATCCACCATAGCCTCGCTGCTGCCCTCCTGTGTCTTGAGGCGCTGAACGAGGCTGTGCTTGATGGAGTTGAAGTAATCGTCCACCACGTCATCATATTCTATCACATTTCTGCTCAATTTTCCATCTTGTTTTACAAACGAATCGATACTATCCGTGACCATATGAATCACGGCGGTAGCCATTTCCCGGATGGGCAGTCCCTCGGGGATTTCGCGGATGTAGCCCATTGCCACAATCTCCCCGATGTCACCGGACTGGGTGCCGATGCGCTGGGCATCCGTCACCATTTTCAAGGCGGCGGACACGGTGCGCAGATCCCGCGCCACAGGCTGCTGCTGCAATAGCAGACGCAGGCAGATTGCTTCTATATCCCGTTCCTTCTGGGTCACCTGGTTCAGCAGTTCCGGCAGCTCTCCGGCGGCCTTGACATCACAATTCAACAGGGCATGGGATGCCTTTGCAATGGCGTTTTCGCAGAGCATCCCCATAGAGGTCATTTCCAATTTCAGCTGCTCCAGCTGCATATCAAATCGAGAGCGCATAATTAACCGAACCTTCCTGTGATATAGTCTTCTGTCCGCTTGTCTCTGGGGTCAGAGAACAGGCGGTCTGTTTTTCCGAACTCCACCAGGTCGCCCAGCAGGAAAAAGGCACAGTTATCGGAAATGCGAGTGGCCTGCTGCATATTGTGGGTGACCATGATGACGGTATATTTTTCTTTCAGCTGCAATGCCAGCTCCTCAATTTTGCCGGTGGAGATGGGATCCAGTGCAGAGGTGGATTCATCCATCAGCAGCACCTCCGGCTCCACGGCCAAGGCTCTGGCAATGCAAAGCCGCTGCTGCTGGCCGCCGGAAAGGCCAAGCGCCGAGGATTTTAAACGATCCTTCACCTCGTCCCAGATGGCGGCGTTACGGGCAGAGCGCTCCACAATTTCGTCTAGCTTTGCCTTGCTGCGGATGCCGTGGGTACGGGGGCCATAGGCGATATTGTCATAAATGCTCATGGGGAAGGGATTCGCCTTCTGGAACACCATGCCGATGCGCTTGCGCAGCCAGGTGACATCCACCTGGGGGTCATAGATGTTCTGCCCCTCATAGAGCACCTGCCCCTGGATTTTCACCCCGGGCACCAAATCCTGCATCCGGTTCAGGGTTTTCAGGAAGGTGGATTTGCCGCAGCCGGAGGGCCCAATCAGAGCGGTAATTTCATGCCGGGGAATTTCCATATTGATGCCGTGGAGGGCTTGCTTTTCCCCGTACCACAGCCTTAAATCCTTTGTTTCAATGATTGAATCCATATTTTCTCCTTTTTAGTGACGCATGAAGCCTGCACCCATACGTTGGTTCCCTAACCCGCCCGGTAACGGCAGCACTCACAAACCATTGGGTTTGAATGACGCATGGTCAGATTTTGCACAGCCATTGTAGGGGAGGCTCTTAGCCTCCCGAAGCTCACGCAACCAAGTAGTTCGTTGAATGGCATTCGCCAAAAGATTCTGAGTTCTTGGCTTCCCCCGGGGGGAAGCTGCCAGACTTGACGGCACTTCGGAAC
>URPI01000190.1 GCA_900549705.1 uncultured Eubacteriales bacterium | reverse complement strand
AAGAGACGCATCGCCGTTGGCTGTTCATAAATTATTAGTCAGAACAGTCTACTACAGGGCGTATACCATGTCAGTATAGCAGAAAACCATCAAAATGGAAAGTGCTCCATTGCCTTTTGAGAAAAAAGCGGTATAATAGTTGAAAACAGAAGGAGAATGAGATATGACAACACAGCAGTACCGGGAAAAATCCCCCCTGCGGATTTTTCTTTCCTATTTTGCAGCCCATAAAAGGCTTTTTGCCCTGGACATCACCTGCGCCGTGCTCATGGCCGCCATCGACCTGAGCTTCCCCCTGGTCACCCGGCAGGCGCTTTACGACTATCTGCCCGGGGGAAAATACCGGGTGTTCTTCACCGTTATGGCCGTTGCGGCAGCCTTTTATGTGCTGCGGGCGGGGCTGAACTATATTGTATGCTACCTGGGTCACACCTTCGGCATCCGGGTGGAGGCGGACATTCGCCGGGATTTATTCCGGCATTTGCAGGAAATGAGCTTCGATTTTTATGACCGGAACCGTACCGGTCAGCTCATGAGCCGATTGACCTCCGACCTGTTTGAACTCACCGAGCTTGCCCACCACGGCCCGGAGGACTTGCTGACCTCTGCCGTGACCATCGTGGGCGCGCTGGCTGTGATGGCAACCATCCGCTGGGAGCTGGCGCTGGTGGTGGCACTGATGATTCCCGTGTTCCTGGCGGTGGTGTTTTCCATGCGTCAGCGCATGAGCCGGGTGTCCGTGGGCGTGAAGCAAAAGGTGGCCAACATCAATGCGGAAATTGAATCCAGCCTCACCGGCATCCGCACCGCCAAGGCATTTGCCAATGAAGCCGTGGAGCAAGCGCGCTTCAACGCGGCCAACGACCAGTTCAAGACCTCCAAGCGGGAGTTCCACAAGGCCATGGCACTGTTTAACAGCTCTATGGAATTTTTCCTTACCATCCTCAATGTGGTGGTCATCACCCTGGGCGGCTATATGATTCTGAAAGGGAAAATGGACTACCGGGATCTCATTACCTTCAGCCTGTATATTGCAACCTTTGTAAACCCCATGCGGAAGCTGGCAAACTTCTCGGAGCTGTTTGCCAACGGCTTTGCGGGGCTGAATCGGTTTGTGGAAATCATGCGCACCGAGCCTACGGTGCAGGATGCGCCGGATGCGGCGGCGCTGGAAAATGTAAAGGGCGAAATTTCCGCCCGGGATGTGTCCTTTGCCTATGAGGGCGATCTGGCAGTCCTGCACCATGTCAATTTGCAGGTGCAGCCCGGTGAAACCATTGCCATTGTGGGTCCCTCCGGCGGCGGCAAGAGCACCCTGTGCCAGCTGATTCCCCGGTTTTACGATGTGACTGAGGGCTGCATCTGCATTGACGGGCAGGATGTGCGCCACGTGACCCAAAAGAGCATTCATGAGCATATCGGCATTGTGCAGCAGGATGTGTTCCTGTTTGCCGACACGATTTTTGAAAACATCCGCTATGGCAAGCCGGATGCCACCGAGGCACAGGTGATTGAGGCGGCGAAGAAGGCGGAAATTTACGAGGACATCCTCGCCATGCCCGCCGGGTTCCAGACCTATGTGGGCGAGCGGGGCACCCTGCTTTCCGGCGGTCAGAAGCAGCGCATTGCCATTGCGCGGATTTTCCTGAAAAATCCGCCCATTCTGATTCTGGACGAAGCCACTTCTGCGCTGGATTCCGTCACCGAGGCCAAGATTCAGCGTGCCTTTGACAAGCTTTCCCAGGGACGCACCACCCTGATTATCGCCCACCGGCTCAGCACCATCCGCAACGCCTCGAGAATCGTTTCCATTGCCGACGGCGTGATTACCGAGGAGGGCACCCACCAGGAGCTGCTGGAAAAGGGCGGCTTGTATGCCGCGCTTTACAAAACCCAAAACGCCCTCGCCCTAGAGGCCATGCAATAAGGAGGAACGGATATGCTGACCTTACAAAATGGCCGCCCGGCAGACTGCACCGGACGGCTGGAAAAAGAAATCAAATGCTATGACCTGCTGGACAGTCTGGGCATTGCCTATCAGCGGCTCGACCATGCACCGGCACAGACCATGGGGGTTTGCGCGGAAATTGACAAGAGCCTGGACACGGTTATCTGCAAGAATCTGTTTCTCGCGAACCGCCAGGAGACTGCCTTTTACCTGCTGATGATTCCGGGGGACAAGCCCTTTAAGACAAAATTCCTATCCGCCCAGCTGGGCGTGTCCCGGCTATCCTTCGCCAAGGAAAGCCATATGGAGGAACTGCTGGATAACACCCCCGGCTCTGCTACCATCCTCGGCCTGATGAACGACACGGAAAATCGGGTGCAGCTGGTGATTGACAGGGATGTGCTGCGCAGGGACTATCTGGGCTGCCACCCCTGCATCAATACGTCCAGCCTGCGGCTGAAAATGACGGACGTGAAGGAAAAGCTGATTCCGGCGCTGCACCACACCCCCGTGGTGGTGGAGCTGCCCTGGGAGGACACTCCATGCACAAATCCGTTGTAATCGCCCTGGGGGAAGTGGGGTATCTGGAAAAGCAAAGCCCCCGCCAGCTGTATGAGAAGGATACAAACCCCGGCGATGAAAACTACACCAAGTACGCCCGGGAGCTGGACATCCACTTCTGCTTCTACCGGGGCATCAAGCAGGGCCAACCCTGGTGTGATGTGTTTGTGGACTGGTGCTTCGTCAAGGCCTATGGGGTGGTGGCGGGGCGGCGGCTGCTGTGCCAGCCCGTTCTCAGCAAGGGGGCGGGCTGCCGCTATTCCTATGGCTACTATCGGGAGGCCGGGCGTCTGGCAGACAGCCCCCAGGAGGGCGACCAGATTTTCTTCCAGCGGGAGGGAACCATCTGCCATACCGGTCTGGTGACCGAAGTAAAGGACGGCAGAGTGTACACCGTGGAGGGAAACACCTCCAGCCAGGCGGGGATTGTTGCCAACGGCGGCTGCGTGGCGCAGAAAAGCTATGACCTCCATGACCCCGGCATCGCCGGTTACGGCAGACCGGACTATGATGCCGTGGGAGAATAACCCGTCAGGGAATGGGCTGATAGCCCCCATCGAAAATCACATATCCATGTCCCGGTTCCGGCTGCCACTGGTACCGGGACTTTTTTTCCTCCGGGAACAGGCTTTCCATAATGGCGGCAATGACTCCGCCGTGGGTGATGAGGGCGGTGGGGATGTTTTCCTGTTGCAGCCGCCGAAAGGCTTCCAGCACCCGGGCGGTCATGGCTTCGCCGCTCTCCCCGCCGGGGGGGACATTGCGGTGGTTGTCCCCGGAAATCCAGGCAATGTAATCCGGGTTGTCCTTTAATTGGTCGTAGGAGTGCATCTCAAATGCGCCAAAATCAATTTCTCGGAAAGCGTCATCCTGCCGGTGGGGGACATTGCCAAACAGCAATTCCAGGGTCTGCTCGGTGCGCTTCATGCCGCTGGTGAGAAACCGCACCGGGGGCAGGTGGTAGTGCAGCGCCCTCAGCTGGTCAATTCCCTCCTGGCACAGGGGCAAATCCGTGCTGCCGCAATACAGATGGCAGAGGTTAGCCTGGGTTTTGCCGTGGCGAATCAGGTAAATGGGATTCATTTCAGCCGCTGCTCCAATCCGCAGAACACCCGGCTGACACGATGGGCGTTTTTGCTGAGGTATTGGCACAGCTGACCGGTGACGTTGCGCCACTGGCGCAGTTCCGCTTCCAGAGGCACCACGCCGCAGAAAATATCCTGACAAATGAGGGTGCTGGCTTGCCACTGGGCTTCGTGGGCCTGGAAATAAGCAATGGGGTCAATGCCTATGCGGACACAGGCCAGGGTAAATTCTTCCAGGCGGTCAATGCAGGGAAAAGAAAAGTCGATTTCAGCCCCCTGGCAGGAATAGATTTGGGCTTCTTCCAGGGAGAAAGCGTCCTTTGCAAACGCCCGCTTGCCCTGGTAAGCGCCGCCGATGATGAGATTCATGAGTTGCTCCTTTCTGCTTTTGAACGATGGGAAGCCGCCTTGGCTCCCCCGGAGGGGATGTACTTCGTTGAATGGTTGCTGCCAAAATCTTTTGAGTCCGTAGGGGAGGCTCGTAGCCTCCCGCCAGCGGCGTAGCCGCCTTGGCTTCCCCCGGGGGG
>URPI01000189.1 GCA_900549705.1 uncultured Eubacteriales bacterium | reverse complement strand
ACCGGGGGGCTGGCGGGTCGCCAAATTGGCGACCCCTACAGGAGCGTACAGGGCGTATGCAATGTTTTTCCGCTTGCGATTTCTTCTTGCAGATGATATAATATCGCAAAAAGGGGGAATTTCCATGACAAGACGGGAATTTGAAGTAACAGACAATGCCGTGATTGAAAAAATCTTAGCCACCAGCAAGGTGCTCCATCTGGGTCTGGTGGACGAAGGGATGCCCTATGTCGTCCCCATGAACTATGGCTACAAAACAGAGGACGGCAAGCTGACGCTGTATCTGCACAGCGCCGTCAAGGGCTACAAGCTGGATGTATTGGCGAAGAACAACACCTGCTGCTTTGAAATGGAGTGCGGTGTGGAACCCTTTGAGGGCAGCATCGCCTGCCAGTACGGCATCAGCTATTACTGCCTGATGGGGCGGGGCAAGGCCGTCATTGTGGATGACCCCGCCGAGAAAATGGCGGCAATGACCGCGCTGATGAAAACCCAGACCGGCAAGGACTTCCAGTTCAACGAGCGGTTGGTGTCCATCGTCACTGTTATCCGCATTGACGTGTCGGAATACACTGCGAAGCATCGCCCCTACCCCGCCCAGCTCAAAGAAATGGCGGAATAAAAATTCCCCCCGATGGGAACAATCCCACCGGGGAAAATTTTTAGGGGGGATGATGCGGTGCGGCGCACCGCATCACTTCAAGAAACTGCCAATGCGCTCCTCCGCCCAGGAATACTGCTGCATATATTCCCCCTGATAGGCACGGACGGCGTAGGGGACGTTATTGAGATAGTCATAATAGTCGCACTCCAGCAGACTGGGGTTAATATTATAGCCGCCGCGGGTGCGAACAAACACATCGCTTTCCCCAATCTGCTCCAAAGTCTGGGACAAATCCATCACCAAATGGCGCAGATAGTCCTTCTGCTGCTTGTCGGTGGAGTCATCCTCCCACAGTCGGGCGCATATTTCGCCGGGGGTGACCCGCGCCCCGTTGCGGTCAATGAGGAAGGCAAACAGCTCCTTTGTTTTGCTGCGGCGGAAGGTCAGGGGCTTTCCACAATAGAACACCTCAAAATTGCCAAAGCAATGCACCACCAGCCGCTTGCCGGTTTGGGGGCGGGGCATGGGGTAGCGCAGGTTTTCCAGTTCCACCCGGATGGCATCCTGCCGCGCCGGCTTCGTCAGATAGCCGCTGGCATGTAGGGCATAGGCAGGCACAGCATAGTCCAGATAGCCGGTAACAAAAATCAGATTGATTTTTGGATTGCGCTCCTTCAGCTTTTTGCCCAACTCAATGCCATTCATGCTGCCCAGCTCAATATCCAGAAACGCAACGTCGCAGGGGTTTTCCATTGCCCAACGAAGCGCCGCTGCCGGATCGGTAAAATCAGCCACCTGGGCATCCTTCGCCACTGCAAGAATGCTCTGAGTCAGCAGGTGCAGGGAATTCGGTTCATCATCTACGGCCAAGACTTGCACTGGGAAGTTCCTCCTTTTTGATTCTGATTTCTACGGTTGTCCCCTCTCCAGGGACGCTGTGTACCGTCAGGCTGCCCCCGCACAGGGCAATCAGCCGCGTCCGCACATTGGAAAGCCCCACGTGCTCCCGGGAGTCATCGGGTGTCTTTGTGGTATCGAAGCCCAC
This sequence comes from uncultured Eubacteriales bacterium, assembly GCA_900549705.1. Lineage (GTDB taxonomy): Bacteria > Bacillota > Clostridia > Oscillospirales > Oscillospiraceae > Faecousia. The sequence continues at coordinate 2,497 of URPI01000189.1, read as the reverse complement.
ACCGTTATCCTCCAGCAGAATGCTGTAGCTGTCCTCCAGCTCCCGGGTGGTGATGCGGATGGTGCCGCCTTCTGGGCGCTTGCTGATGCCGTGACGAACGGCATTTTCCACCAATGGCTGTAAGGTAAGCAGCGGGATGCGGAAATTGGTGGCCTGAATGTCATATTCCACCGTCAGGCGGTCGCCAAAGCGGCGCTTTTCCAGCTTTAAATAATTCTGCACAAATTCGATGTCCTCATCGAAGCTCACCAGATAGGAGCTGGACATGGCCGTCATTTTAAAATGCAGGTAGTCGGATAGTTCTTGCAGCGCCGCCTTGGCCTCCTGGGGATTGGTATCGCACAGATCCATCACCACCGCCATGGAATTAAAGAGAAAATGGGGCTGAATCTGGGACAGCACCAGCGCCGCCCGGGCGTTTTGCAGCTCCAGCTCCTGCTGGGAAATGCGCCGGTTCTGCTCGGAATAAAAACTGGCATACAGCACCAGCAGGGAGGCCAGGGTTGCCAGATTCACAACCGTTGTTCCGGCTTTCATCCATGGCTGAATCAAAATGGTCACCATATGACTGAGACAGTAAAACATCAGCGGCCAGCGGTAGCGCAGCAACACCTTCTTATATGCAATAATCTCCACCAGACACGCCCACAGAATCAATACAACCAGTACACCGGAGACCATAAACAGCGGCTTCTGAACCTCCTCCCCGGTGACGGGAGAGATGTTAATCACAAGATGATGGACGGAATTGGTCAGATTCAGCAGCATCATCGGCAGCAGCACCGCATAGATACCCATCATCTCGAAGCGCCATTCTGTTTTTTTGATATTTAAGTCCATCCGCATAAAAACAACAAACATGGCAATCAACACGGTATCCAGCGTCAGAATAACCGTTGCAGCGGTGTAGCGCAGGGTCAGCGCCTGAAGATTCCCCCGATAATAGGTGGACACCATATCGGCCAGCAGGATAAACGAATAGACCCCCAGCATACTGCACAGGCATTTTGACTTTGAAGATTTCAGCGCAGAGGTACCGACAAAACTCAAAATGATAAAGAACATTCCAAGAATTCCTGTTAAATCCGCTGCAAGATTAAAGGATATAATATCCATAAAAAACAATCGTCCTTTTTTCACGCGAGGATAAACATGTTTATCTCTCGCTGTTTTCGCAAAACAAAGTGGCTGTACCTACAACATATCAAATTTTGCTTAAAACAGCAAGTACTATTTTAATATATGCAAAAGTTTTTAACTTTTTTGTAATGAAAACACGTTTATGGTAAACATTTGTCATTATCGTGTCATGAAGCATCTGATAGTATGAATAAAACAATGAAACCACCAAAGGGGGTAATGACATGGAGGATTTGACTGGCCGCGTTTTTGGCGGCTTACAGGTTATCGAAGCGGACAAGGAGCACGAAGGCTTCTGGCATTGCCGCTGCGGCTGTGGCAGAGATGTCACCGTTGACGGGAAAGAGCTGCTGGACGGCACCAAGCGTTCCTGCGGCTGCGGCAGAAAGCGACTGCATTGCGGCGACATCACCGGAATGCGCTCCGGTCGGCTGGTGGCGGTGCGCCCCACCAACCAAAAGCGGCGCAGCAGCATTTTGTGGCTGTGCAAGTGTGACTGCGGCGGCGAAATTCTGGCGGAACCTTACAAAATCCGCAACAAGGTGATTTCCAGCTGCGGCTGCATCCGCACCGAAAAGAAAATCAAGGACATCACCGGCCAGCGCTTTGGCCGCCTGGTTGCGCTGGAACGGCTGAACAAGAAGCGGGGCAGCAGCTTTATGTGGCGCTGCCAATGTGACTGCGGCAAGATTGTGGAAACCAGCGCCAACTCGCTGCTCTCCGGCAACACCCGCAGCTGCGGTTGCCTGCGCATTGAGGCCATCAAGCGCACCAACGCAAAACACGGCTCCGTTGCCGACCGGATGCGTCTGGTGGACGGAACCTGCGTGGACTGCCTGGAGCGGGGGCGTTTGCAGAAGAACAACTCCAGCGGCTGCACCGGCGTGCAGGCGCGGGGCGACAAGTGGATTGCGGTGATTACGTTCAAGAAGAAGGTACACTATCTGGGCATCTTCGAGACCAAGGAGGAAGCCATCCGCGTCCGCAAGGAAGCCGAAAAGCACTATTTCGGCACCTTCCTGGAGGAATACTACGCCAACAAGGCACAGCAGGAAGCCGACGGCGAACAGCCAAAGGCAGAAAATGCCGAAGCGCCCAAGGCAGAAACCACCGAAACACAAAAGGCATAACGGGAGGCGGCAGCAATGCCGTCTCTTTTTTAATGACGCTGCGAACCCTGTACAGATACGGTGCTGCCCTAGCCCGCCCGGTAACGATACAGGGCAAAACCGGTTTTGCACACGCCATCCGTAGTAGACTGTCCTGACTAATAATTTATGAACAGCCAACGGCGATGCGTCTCTTGGCTTCCCCCGAGGGTGTTGCAGAGCGCAGCGAATCTTTCAAAATTATGATT
>URPI01000188.1 GCA_900549705.1 uncultured Eubacteriales bacterium | reverse complement strand
GAACAGAGCCGTAAACAGCGCAACCGTGATGGGGCCTGCAATGTTATACAACCACAGGATCGCGGCGGTGACATAGGTGCCTGCCAGCTGACCCAGAGGCGCCAGTGCAAGGATCGAGACGGCATAGGTGGCGGCCATTGTCAACGTACCGACAAAGATAGGCTTGAACACACCGGGGATCACTTTGTTCAGGAATTTTTCCACATAATACGCAACGATTGCCAGCAGCAGCGCAGGAAGCAGAGAACTGCCGTATCCTTTCAGGGCAACATTGATACCAAACATGGTGACTGGATCGCCAGCACTTACAATAGCCGTCCATTCAGGAGCGACCAGTGCACCGGCCACGACCATGGAATATGTGGGGGTCGCGCCCAGTTTCTTGGCCGCTCCATAAGCGACCAGAATGGGCATGAAGTAAAACACCGCATTGCCCACGATGCTCAGCAGCGTATAGGTAGAGCTGTCCGCAAAGGGAGCATAAACCTTGGAGATCAGCAGCAGGAACACCTTGATCATACCGCCGCCGATCAGTGCCGGAACCATAGGCTGTACGGCAGCGGAAATGTAACCAATCACTGCCTGCCCAACCGAAATCTTTTCGCCTTTCAGGTCACCGTCCAGTTTTTCGTCCACAGCACCGCCATCGCTGTAGCCCAGCTTCAGCACCTCTTCATAAACCTCCAGCAGATCCTTGCCGATGATGACCTGCAGCTGGCCGCCCTGATAGGTGACGCCCAGCACGCCATCCAGATCATTGATGGCTTTCTGGTCTACCTTCTTGACGTCCTTGACCGTCATGCGCAGACGGGTCATGCAGTGAAATACGGAAGTAACATTTTCCTTTGCTCCAGCCAACGTCATGATATTCTGCGCCAGCTGTTTGAAATCTTTTGCCATTGTAACATCCTCCAAAAAATCTTCCTGGATGGTAACGGACAGAATGTTCCGGTTCAGTTCCGTACCGGAAACCCCATCCAGACGGTTCAGTTCTTCTAGATCTGCCATACCGCTGTCTTTCACAGTGATATACAGGTGCTCTCCGTCAAAACGTTTTCGTGCAACATTGCCTTCACCACCGATGTGATGTATGATAGTTTGAAAGAATGCATCCTGTTTCATGGCTGATCCTCCTGATTTTTTATCTGAAAAGCGCTGCGGGCCCTGCACCGCTGTTCATTCAATATGTAATAAAAGATCCGGGCACAAAGCGCCTTCAAACTGCCTGAAAACGCAGGCGTTTTCAGGTCGGATGCGCTCTGTCCCCGGATCACGTCCCGCAAATGGCGAGTGCCGCTCCAAGCAACGGAAGCTGTTTATGTATTTTTCTGGCAGACGCGGTTAATATGCAACATCAAATAGAGAAGTTCCTCATCGTTACAGCACCAATTCTCCTGCTTTTGCAAGAAAGCCGCAATCTTTTTAGCACAGATATATGTTTTAGGGTAATCATTGGCCAGCATCTTTACCATGCTGCCGCTCCCCGTTTCGCTCTGAGTACCGCTCATCAGCCGTTGGATGAGATAGCGGATATGCATCGTGAACCGGTAGTAACTGTAGCTGTCCTTATCCAGTTTCAGGTTCATTTCCCGCTCCACAATGGACTCCACGCCTTCCTGAATCTCCAACGCCTTTACGAGGGAATGGATCTCGCTGTTTTCGATTTCAGCATTGATCAAATGCATTGCAATGCTGACCGCTTCGGAATCCGGAAGTGAGACCCCCGTGTATTCCTTCAGGATATCCAATGCTTTTACGCCCAGATCAAACTCATTGGGATACAGATGACGGATATCATAGGCAATGGGGATCGTCAGGTTCAATCCGCTGCGAAAGCGCTCCACCGCAAAGTTCAGGTGGTCGGCCAGCGTCAGCGGCAGGTTGGAGTTAAGGGTCGTATTCAGTACGACCTGCGCATCTTCTGTAATGTCGGCACTCGCCAGAAGAATCTCCTGCGGAAGAGTACTGATCATCTCAAAATAACGCGGGTCGATATCGTAAAACGTGCGGTCTATCCGCGACATATCCGTCAGTTCGTATGGAACCGCCGGAAACCCGATGCCCTTACCAATCACGATCAGTTCCTTCCCGCGGGAGTCCTGAGCAACAGCGGCACTGTTATTGATTTTCCGAACAATTCGCATAGCACCCATCCCTCTCCGTTTCGGATAAAGAAAAAACCTCGGACTGCAGTCACAATTATACCTGCAGGTATAGACACTCTACCGAGCACTATCCTTTGTTCACAAGTACAACTGACGCTTCCGAGGAATCACGTGTTGTAATAAGATGTTAACATAAAATTCATAGAGATTCCATTCGCCTTTTTTACAATTTTATCGGTCATTTTTTGTGCATAAATACTTCTTCTTTTAACTTTAAACCATTCATAAGTCCACCACCTTATTCGACCGATGTACGCTTTCTTTTCTATTATTGAAACCTCTTTCCGCTTACAAAACAAGATGCAAAAAGCTCCTGGCCACCATTACAGAAGCCAAGAGCTTTTTTCTTCTTTGTCCTATCAGATTTTATTTCCGGGGAGACTTGATCGCAGCCTGAGCGGGTGCCAAAATTACAGGGCGTTCAAAAGTCAATACAGGTTCACTTGCCCTGTCCGCTTGAGAGACTCTCCATACATATTCCCTTCTCAGTCTTCTATACTCCGGGGCAAGGAGTTATTTCGTGAAGAAGATGCAGAGAGTATTCATACAGAAACAGACGCTTCGGCTGTTGTAAAAATGGTCCGACAAGTTTTTCCATCCGTTCAAAGCGGTAAAACAGAGTCGTTTTATGGATAAACAGGGCATTACTCGTCCGGGTCATATTACGTCCGCAGGAAAAATAAACCATCAGTGTTTGAATATACTGGGTCTGATGTTCACGGTCATACTGCTGAAAAAAACGGATGTGCGGATGGATGTGCCGGAGCAGTTCCTCCTTTTTATAAGTAGAAAGATAGGCGCAAAGCGGCAGATGATCTTCGTAGAAAACGATTTCCGGTAAAGAATCCTGAATGTCCATCACACGTTCCGCACACATCAGTTCCTGTGCCTGCGTGTAAGCCACAGGCGTATCGATAAGCTGTAAATAGGCGGCACTGACCGCAATATGAAAGTGATGGTATTTCAGCCAGTGGCGCAGACGGATGCTGCTCTGTTCTTCAAGGCTTCCCGACCCAAGAATGATCACGCAATCGCGGTAGCAGCAACAGATACAGCCGGGGAGAACGTTCCGCAACTGTACGGAAAGCTGCTCTGGGCGCAGAACCGAAAAAAGAGAGACTTCTTCTGTAAACAGGCACCCAAGTCGGTAATTGGCAAGAGCCTTCCAGCCGGATTGTTCCAGCCGTGCCTGTACAATGGAAGAGTCTGTCAGCTGCCCCAAAGCAAGCTGCAAGAGAATCGTTTCTTGCATCTTCCGGCCCGCGTCCGGCTCAATGCTGCCGCTGCGCTGCATCGTGACGGCAACACCCTGCGAAAGAGCTATCCAGCAGATGACCTCATCTTCTGTGGGCGGTTTCTCCGGGCGGTGGAACAGATTTTGACGGAATATGACGATGCCCTGCGGGAGGCCGAGGACAACAGCAATGTGGAAACCGGCAGCGTGAAGCTCATTGCCCCAACCTTGGAGCTGTTAACGGGATTTTTGCGCAGCTATCTGCCCCGGCACCCGGATATGCAGATTTTTCACCAGCTGGCGGGTACAAGGGACACCATGCATGAGCTGGAGACCCATGGCGCGGATTTTGCCCTTTGTCCGGAGCCCAGCGGCAACCCGAGAATCGAGTGGCACCCCATGTTCCGGGAGCAGTATTGCCTGGCGGTGTCGGCAGAGCATCCTCTGGCCCAGGAGACCCAGGTGCAGCTCAAGAATCTGTCCGGGGAGCGGTTTGTGTTCAACAACGGCAGCTCCGGTTTTACTGAGGTGCTTCGTGGCTTCTGCTGCCGGGCGGGATTTGAGCCGAAAATCTGCTTTATGGGGGACGAGACGGACTTTGCCTATGATCTGGTGGCGAAAAATGTGGGCGTGATGCTGGTGCCGGTGACCCAGCGGGATCCCAGACAAAACCGTGCGCTGGATTTACTGGGCCATCAGCTTCGGTTTGTGCCTCTGGATGGGCCGGGATGTGCCCGTATCATTGGCCTTTGCT
>URPI01000187.1 GCA_900549705.1 uncultured Eubacteriales bacterium | reverse complement strand
CCCCCCGGGGGAAGCCAAGTGGTGCAAACCTTTAGCCTGTACGCTCTAGTAGGGGTCGCCTATTAGGCGACCCGCCAGCCCCCGGTTTCCACCGCACCGGGTAGAGGCGGCTCGAAGCCGCCCGGGTCGCCAAGTTGGCGACCCCTACAGGGCGGATACGCTCATCCGGGTGCTTGCGGAAATCCGGGGTTGCGGGAGGCTAAGAGCCTCCCCTACAGGGCGTGTGCAATTTTGCAGCCGCGCAATCCCGGAAGCGCGCGAACAGTGAATCGGGAAAAACTGAAACACCCGCTGGACACAGGTGGGCACAGATGGGCACAGGTGTACAGCGGGCGTTCTATGTGTATGATTATTCTGCGGAAATCAGGTAGTAGTAAACCGGCTGGCCGCCGTTGATGAGGTTCACCTCTGCCTGGGGGCAGATGTCCGCAAACAGGTCAGCGGTTTTCTGGGCGTACTTCTCCTTGGTGTCGCAGCCATAGTAGATGGTGACATACTCCTTGCCTTCGTCCCGCACCTTTTCTGCCAGGCTTCTCAGCAGCACATTGATGTCCTGGCTGGTGCCGAACAGACTGCTTCCAACCATGGCAAGATAATCGCCCTCATGGATGTCATAGCCGTCAAAATCGGAGTTCCGGGCGGCATAGGTAATCTGCATGGTCTCCACGGTAGTGAGGGCTGCGGTCATGGCCTCGATGTTGGCTTCTACGGTGCCTTCGGGGTCAAAGTTCAGCATGGCCGTCACGCCCTGGGGCACGGTCTTGCTGGGGATGACCACCACATTCTTGGGGGTCAGGCCATCCACCTGCTGGGCAGCCATGATGATGTTCTTGTTGTTGGGCAGCACGAACACCGTCTCGGCGGGCACCTTGTTCACCGCCTCCAGAATGTCCTGGGTGCTGGGGTTCATGGTCTGGCCACCGGAAATGATGGCATCCGTGCCCAGATTGGTGAACACGTCTGCCAGGCCGTCACCGGCGCACACGGACACCACGCCGATGGGCTTGGTGGGTTCGGCAATCTTGGGAGCCAGCTCCTTCTCGCTCATCACCTTTTCGGTGTGCTGCAAGCGCATATTCTCCACCTTCACGGTGACGAAGGAGCCATACTCAATGGCTTCATGCAGCGCTCTGCCGGGGTCGTTGGTGTGGACATGAACCTTGATGATTTCATCGTCGTCCACCAGCACCAGGCTGTCGCCGATGCTGCTCAGGAACTGCCTGAGCTTCTCCGGGTCGTTCTGGTTCTCCCGGGAGATGATGAACTCGGTGCAGTAGGTAAAGGTGATGTCCTCGGTGTTGAAGTCGGAGAAGTCAGCCTGCTCCTTCACTTCGCCCACGGCACCGCCCTCGGGTGCAACCACATCCTCGCCCTTCAGGGCGCACATCATGGCTTCCAGCGCCAGCAGCCAGCCCTTGCCGCCGGCATCCACCACGCCGGCCTTTTTCAGCACCGGGTTCTGGTTGACGGTGTTGGCCAGCGCCACCTTGGCTTCCTCGATGGCAGCCGCCTGGACAAATTCGATAAAGTTATTCTCCTGGGCGGCCTCGGCAGCCTTGGCAGCAGCCAGACGGGCAACGGTCAGGATGGTGCCCTCGGCGGGCTTCATGACGGCCTTGTAAGCTGCATCCACGCCACCCTGCAAGGCATTGGCCCACAGCACGCCGTCGCAGACCTCGTGACCCTTGAGGGTCTTGGAGATGCCGCGCATCAGCAGGGACAGAATCACGCCGGAGTTGCCGCGAGCGCCCCGCAGCATGGCGGAGGCCGCAATCTTCGAGGCGGCGTACAGCTCCGGGTCCTCCGCTTTGCGCAGGTCGGCTGCGGCAGAGTTGATGGTCATGGACATATTGGTGCCGGTGTCTCCGTCGGGAACCGGGAAAACGTTCAGTTCGTTCAGCGCCTGCTTGTGAATTTCGATGGATGCAGCAGCGCTGATAATCATCCGGCGCAGCTCGGCACCGTTAATGGTTTGCCTCAATTTCTTTATTCCTCCACTTTTCAGTCAATCATCATGGAATCAATGAACACGTTCACGGCGCTGACCTTGGTTCCGGTACACTTTGCAACCACATAGCGCACCTCGGAAATGATGGAAGCGCCCACGGCGGACAGGTTCACGCCGTTGTCCACAACGATGTGCAGGTCAATGGAGATGGACTCGTCGGGGTTGAAGGTAACCAGCACGCCCTTGCCCACGGACTCCATGCGCAGCAGGTGATACAGGCCGTCCTTGACGGAGCGGGCAGCCATGCCCTTGACGCCAAAGCAGTTGGCGGCAGCAGTGCCAACAATATCGGTATACACGCTGTCGTTCACCGTGATGCTGCCGGTTTCATTTTCTTGTCGAATCATTGGAAATCCTCCTTTACGGGATTACACCATGCTCTGCTCCCAGCAGTCGGGCACGGACAGGCCCATCATGGTGACAACGGTGGCAGCCACATTGGCAAGGCCGAAGTGACCCTCTTTGATCTTCCACGCGTGATCCTTATCATAGATGATGAAGGGCACGGGGTTCAGGGAATGGGCGGTGCGGACAATGGTCTTGCCCTTCTTGGTTTCGGTCATCTGGTCGGCATTGCCGTGGTCGGCGGTAATCAGCACGGTGTAGCCGTACTTGTCGGCGGCCTCCAGGATGGCCTTCAGGCCGTTATCCACGCACTCCATGGCGGTAACAACGGCGCTCATGACACCGGTGTGACCCACCATGTCGCCGTTGGGGTAGTTGCAGCGCAGGAACTGGAACTGGTGGGAAGCCATATTCTCCACCATCTTCTCGGTGATTTCCTTGCTCTTCATGGCAGGCTCCTGGTCGAAGGGAATCACATCGGAGGGCACTTCCTCATACACTTCCAGGTTGGGATCCACCTTGCCGGAGCGGTTGCCGTTCCAGAAATAGGTGACGTGGCCGAACTTCTGGGTCTCGGACAGGGCATATTCGTGGATGCCGGCCTGGCACAGGCGCTCGGTCAGGGTGTTCTTGATCACAGGGGGCTGCACCAGATAGTGGGTGGGGATTTTCAGGTCGCCGTCATACTGGAGCATACCGGCATACAGCACGCCGGTGTAGTCGCCCCGGTCGAACTTGTCAAAGTCCTTGCGGTCGAAGGCCAGGGAAATCTCCTGGGCGCGGTCGCCCCGGAAATTAAAGAGAATCACGCTGTCGCCGTTGGCAATCTTTGCCACAGGCGCGCCGCTGCGGGCAACCACGAAAGCGGGCAGATCCTGGTCGATGCAGCCGGTTTCGGCGCGGTAGGCTTCAATGGCCTCCCGGGCGGAAGCGAACATTCTGCCCTTGCCCTCCACATGGGTGCGCCAGCCTTCCTCCACCATGGGCCAGTTGGCTTCATAGCGATCCATGGTAATCTTCATACGGCCACCGCCGGAAGCAATGGCATAATCAGCGCCCTCGGTGCGCAGCTGTGCCAGCACGTCCTCCAGCTGGGCAACATACTCCAGGGCGGAGGTAGCGGGCACGTCACGGCCATCCAGCAGGATGTGGCAGTAGGCCTTCATCACGCCCTCTGCCCGTGCTTCCTTCAGCATGGCAATCAGGTGGGAGATGTTGGAGTGAACGTTGCCGTCGGACAGCAGACCCAGGAAATGCAGGGCGTGACCGTCCTTTGCGTTGGCAATCAGGTTCTTCCAGGTCTCGGACTGGAACATGGCACCGCTTTCAATGCTCTCCTCCACCAGCTTTGCACCCTGAGAATAAATCTGACCGCAGCCCAGGGCGTTGTGGCCGACCTCAGAGTTGCCCATGTCGTCATCGGTGGGCAGACCGACGGCAGTGCCGTGCGCCTTCAGCCAGGTGTGGGGGCAGGTAGCCAGCAGCTTGTCCAGGGTGGGGGTTTTTGCAACGGCCACAGCATCGCCGCTGCCGCCGTCACCCTTGCCCACGCCGTCCATAATTACAAGTACAATGGGTTTTTCCATCATGATAACCTCCAAAGCGAATTTTTCGCATAAATTGACCTAATGATACGCTTATCATTTTACATCATTTTTATGGAACTTACAACCATTTTTTTATTTTCCCTGTTTCCCACAAAAAAATGCTTTAAAAATTCACAAAACAGGTAATTCCCCCCGGTTTTCAGCAGCCCACAGGGCGGCTCTGCCGCCGGATAACGCCGACCGGAGCTTATACTGATACGTTGGCTCCCTCACCCGCCAGGTAACGTACACAGAGAAAACCGAAAGCTT
>URPI01000186.1 GCA_900549705.1 uncultured Eubacteriales bacterium | reverse complement strand
GATGGCGATGCCGGCTACGATAACACGGACACAGTTGAAGAAGAACGAGTCACCAATACCGGCCAGGGGGCCCATCAGGGATGCAATGACACTGGTGATCGTGCCGGGTTCCACGTTGCCCTTTTCTGCGCGTTCCTTTTCCATTGCACAGGCAATGCCTGCCAACAGACCATACATGGTCTGGTTTGTGTTGATGTACTCTGAAGCGTGGCGGGTAAGCGCTTCTTTTTTGGCTTCGTCATCCTGATAATATTTTTCAATAACCGGTGCCGTGGACAGCACCATGGCACGTCCCTGACCAACCACATTGCTGGTGGTGCGCATGCAGGACAGAGAGCCCCAATAGCATTTGTTCAGGATCTTTTTTTCTTCCGGCGAAATCGTATTCTGCTTATTAGGCATAGAAATCGTCACCTCCAACCGTATTTTCAACCTGCTTCAGAGCACGAGAACGATCAAAGACCATGTAGGCACAGACAAAGCCGAGGATTGCCACGGAGAGCACCGGCATTGCCAGATATTTGGTCAGAACAAAGCCAACCAGAACGAACGGTACGGTGTACTTCGAGAAAATGGCCTGGGTCGTCAGCGCCAGGCCGACGACCACCAGCATGCCGCCGGATGCCGACAGACCATTCATCAACCAGGCGGGGATCGCATCGAATGTGGTCGTGATCACGGTGGATCCGAAGTAGCAGCACAGGAAGATGACGGCAGTATCCAGCAGGTGCTGGAGCACGATGGCCTGGAACCAGACCAGACGGTTGTACTTTTTGACATCGCCCTGCTTGGCGGCGTTCATCAGGGGCACTTCCATCAGGTTGCCAACCATTGTGGTGACCGGCATCAGGCCAAGGCACAGAGCACCGATCGGAACTGCGATTGCAATGCCCTCCTCCATGGAGATCCCGGACAGGATCGCGAGGCCCACGCCAACTGCCGTACCCGAACGATAATCGGCTGCGAGAGAGCCGCCGATGCCGGAAATGCCCATATAAACAGCTTCCAGCGAGGCACCCATTATAACGCCGGTCTTCAGATCACCGCAGAGCCAACCGATCACTGTGCCCAGCACGATCGGGCGGGTCATGGTCTGCCATCCCAAAATGCCGTCAATCAGCCATGTGATCCAGTAAGCAAACGCTACAAGCAATGCAGGAACTAACATACTGTGTTTCCTCCTTTTTTATTTCCAATCAGCCTTTTCCGCTGCTGCAACAAAGGCCTTCAGGGACGTTTTTTCAGTCGAGGGCAGGCTTTGGACATAAGCGTCCGCAACACGTTCGCTGATCTCCTTCAATGCACCAAGATCGTCCCGATCCAACTGCACATACATAGAAACGCTTGCGGTATGTTCTGCCTTGCGGTTGTGGTAATTACCCAAGTTGACATTTTTCAGTCCCAGCGCCGAAACCAGTTTCAGCGCATCCTTGGGGTTGTCCGTCAGCAAAAAAATCTTCATGCGTTCTGCGCGCGGATCCTGCAGAAGTCCGATCACCTCGTCCACGCTGCGAACATGGGTCTTTTTGCCCGGCGGCGCTGCAATCAGCAGCATTTTCTTTTTGAGCGGGTTCTGGGCCGCTTCGTCGCTTGCACATACGATGGTGTCGATGTCCAATGCCTTTGACCAGCTGGTTGCAACCTGACCATGGATCAGACGTTCATCAATTCTGAGCAAAGCAATCATTGTGTGTCCTCCTTTTTTGATGTGGATCACTTTCCGGAAAAGTTTCTGAGTGTATTATAACAAGTCTGCCACAGACTTTCCTTGTCTGATTTTTTCGAGCACTTTACATAAAAAATTGCATCATTGTACAAATTTGACAAGCTCATATGCTTGCTTTTGACAAAGTGCACAAAAAACACCACACAGGATCCCACGCTCCCTCAGAGAGCGCAGGAATTCTATGCGGTGTTGTCGTTTTTTCAAAAGGGCAGCATCATTTGAGCAGCCGGTTGATCTGATTGTTCAGCGTTTCCGGGCAGGGGCAGCTGGTAAGCGTAGCCCAGAACAGCGGGTCCTGTATCAGCTCGTAGAGCAGCAAATTGATGATCCGGATGTTTTGGGCATTTACACGTCCGGAAAGCAGCAGATAACGGGAGACTCGCTTGTCACCGACCCGGAGCCGACTTTTCAATTTCCCGAACTGCAGCAGACTGTGTGGCGCCGTCTGTTGCGTGAGAAGCAGAACCAGACAGTCATTCACACAGATCGTTTTCTTCTGGATTTCTTCCACCGTGAAAGCAGCAACGGGAAAGGCACAGCTCTCTGCCAGAAGCTCTTCGGCCCACCCATCACTCAGCTTCAGCTCCTGGGTGCGGATATCTTCTTTTTTCAGGTCATTTCCAAACAGGTCCCGCAGCATCTGAAGATAGGCATTGATGTTGTTGAGATCGTTCCGGATCTCTGCATATGAAAAAAACAGCGGATCGTTGGACAGGCGTTCATCGCACAGGATCAGATCATACTTTTTCCGAGCCTCCGGGATGTTTTCCAGCATGTCAAAATAGGTACAGCATTCCACCGAGCTGTAATACCGCGGGTTCAGCTTTGCAAGGAGAAGGTTCCGGATCATTTCGGGAGCATAAATGTCGGAACGGGCGGTGATCCCGATGCGGAGCCGCGGCGCAGCATAATCCATCCCCTGAATATAAAAGGCAATCAGTTCACACAGCGGAGCACAGCAGATTCCGGCCGCCTCGTTTCCATAGCGTTCCGCAAGGAGCTGCTGGATGTTCTGGTAGAGAAGCATCACCAGCGGATAGTCTGAGATCATCTGTGCCCGGCTTTCAGAGTGCCCTGCATGTTCGGACAGCAAACCCATCTGATGGTGAATGATCAGGCGGTAGAGCGTTGTCCGGAGAATGGAACTGTACAGGCCGGTGATGGAGAAGCCGTAACTTCGCAGCAGATAGCCATCCACCATGCGGTACAGGTCGTTGGCTTCCTCGGGAAAGGTTGCTTCCACAAAGGCGCAGAACTCCTCCGGTTCGTCATACATTTCAAACAACATCATGGCAACCGATAAAATCTCCTGTTCGGAAAATGCTTCCCCGCCAAAACAGGACCGGGTAATGTCCGCACTGATCTTCATCAGCCGTTCGGAGCTGCGGACATAGCCGATGATGGCCGGATGGATGTTTTCAAAACCGGAAAATATCCTTCCCTGCCGGATGCGCAGGTGCTGGAAGAAGATATAATACGTCAGCCGCCGGACCTGTGCCTGGGAATAATTGCAGCTATTATGCAGCAGCGCTTCATACACTTTCTCCCGAAGCACGGGGTAGTGCGGATTGCTGAGCCCTTCCGCGATCTCAGGATAATCTTCTTCCGGAATAACGTTCACGTCCAGCAGACTATAGATCGCCATCAGACAGCGCCGGATGTTCCATTCGTTGCCCATAGGGTACACTCCGTAATGGGGCGCGTTTTCCAGCCGGATGTTATAACTTTGCAAAAAGGTGCGGCAAAGTTTGATTGCATTGCGCAGATTGCTGCGGGAAAATCCCATTGTTTCTGACACAGCATCCAAATCCGTATGGTCATTGGCAAGAAGAATCTTTCTGGCAATATAAAGCCCTCTGACCAGTTCGCTCCGGTTTGTAAGGTTTCTGCGGTGGCGATTGTAGAAGGACCACATCCCCTTATAGTGCTGCTGAAACTGTTTCTCATCGGTGACGGTCCAATGGATCCGGTTTTCTTCAAAATGATACTCGATCCCATAGAACTTTTGCAGTTCTTTCAGACGCTGCTGACAGATGCTGTACTCATAGCGGCTCATTCCAAAATGCCGGATAAAGTATTCCGGAGTTAGATCTGGCCGCAGGATGATATAACATGCCTTTTTGTAATCGTCAATCGAATAATCCTGAAACATATTGCGCATCCCCTTTTGCCCGAACACCGTAAAGATTCCCTGTGCCTGACACCCACTGAATTTCCGGTTCTGCTGTGTAGCTTGTCGGCAGTTGTCATAAGTGTACTACATCGTTTTGCACTTTACAAGAACTGCCCGGTGTGATTTTCTCAGATGCATGGATTCTGGAGCACTTACGCCGCCATGCTTTCAATAAAAAGTCAAGAAATATGAAATAACATTGGCTCGACAAATTATGAACAATCATCCGCGAAAGAAGCACTTGGGAAAAAGAAGGTCGACATACGACAAAAGCCGCCCGGAAGCGTCTGAGAACGTTTCCGGGCGGCTTTCTGTTTGTTTTA
>URPI01000185.1 GCA_900549705.1 uncultured Eubacteriales bacterium | reverse complement strand
TACAGAACTGAATCAAATCAGACCATGTAACATTCATTCGTGCCACCCCCTCTCTGTACAGATTGGGGGTAAAAAGAAGTTGTTTCACCCCCGATGGAAAACGTCGAGGGGGAACCGCCTGCCGGGGTGCTGGAGGCACCGTAGACAGCATAGCACAGCTTTTGACCAAATGCAAGAAAAAAGAGACAGCAATTCCGCTTTTGAAGGAATTTCTGGACAATACGGAAAATTCTTTGGAAGGGGACATTCGCTGCCCCCCAATTTTCTCCACCCGGGAATAGAACCGTTGACAAAACAGCCGGGGTGGGGTATAATACAAGTACAAAGGGTGCCGCCAGCAGACGGCTCCCCAAGTGTGGTTGAAAGAAGTAACCGTTACTTTAGGAAGAGGCGGTTACTTCTTTTTGCTTTCTGCGTATGCGAGAACAGCAACAATGAGCATACAGAACTGAATCAAATCAGACCATGTAACATTCATTCGTGCCACCCCCTCTCTTTATCGATTGGGGGTAAAAGAAGAAGTTCACCCCCGATGAAAAAAACGTCGGGGGAACCGCCTGCCGGGGTGCTGACAGCACCATGGACAGCATAGCACAGCTTTTGACCAAATGCAAGAAAAAAGAGACAGTATTTCCACTTTCAGAAATTTTTCTGCCAGGGAACAGAGCCGTTGACAAACCAGCCGGGGTGGGGTATAATGCAAGTACAAAGGGTGCCGCCAGCAGACGGCTCCCCACGTTTGGTTTAAGAAGTAACCGTTACTTTGGGGAAAGTTGGGCGGTTACTTCTTTTTGCTTTCTGCGTATGCGAGAACAGCAACAATGAGCATACAGAACTGAATCAAATCAGACCATGTAACATTCATTCGTGCCACCCCCTCTCTGTACAGATTGGGGGTAAAAAGAAGTTGTTTCACCCCCGATGGAAAACGTCGAGGGGGAACCGCCTGCCGGGGTGCTGACAGCACCACGGACAGAGTAGCATAAAATTTGACAAATTGCAAGAATCAATCGGGGCATGACGGACATTCGGTACAGTCGTGCCTCGATTTCCTGTTTCAGAACGCAGGCGGTATTCTATAAATCTGCATCGCCCAATCTCCAACCGTTCCGAAAAGCCCAAAGAGCGGCAAAAGGCAAAGGAGATTGGATACCATGCCAGTGACTTTGCCCATGGAAACTTCCGGCAGAACTTGCTCTTTCAGTATACCACACTCTGAAAATATTGCAAGAGACTGTCGAAGTGCTTTTCCGGAACTTCCCCTTGTGAAGCGGGGGAAAATACGCTATAATGGGGAAACAAATCCATAGAATTGAGGAAACCCTATGTTGATTGCAATTATCGGCGGCGGTGCCTCCGGCATGGCGGCGGCGCTGGCAGCGGCGGAATACCCCGGGGCGCAGGTGGTGCTGCTGGAACGTCAGGCACGGCTGGGGCGCAAGCTCCAGGCCACCGGCAACGGGCGCTGGAATTTAACGAACCTCCATGCCCTGGAAGGGGGCTACCATGGGGACAGTCCTGCCTTTTGCGAATATGCCCTGAACCACTTCCCGCCGGAAGATACCCTCCGTTGGTTCCGCAAAATGGGACTTTACACCGTGGCGGAGGAGAGCGGACGGGTGTATCCCTATTCCGACCAGGCCAATTCCGTGGTGGATGTGCTGCGCTTTGCCCTGGAAAAGCCCAATATCCGGGTGCAGTTGGGCTGTGAAGTGGCAAAAGTGAAGAAAACACCCCTTGGATTCCATCTGGAATGGGCGGAGGGAAGCTTGGATTGTGACCGGCTGATTGTCGCCTGCGGCGGTCTGGCGGGCACCAAGCTGGGCGGCTCCATGTCCGGCTATCAGCTGCTGCGCAGCCTGGGACATCGCTGTACCCGTCTGCGCCCCAATCTGGTGCAGGTGAAAACCGGCTGGGCGGGCGTGGTGTCCCTCAAGGGCGTGCGGGCAAACTGCCATGCCCAGATTCTCCACAATGGGGCGTTGGTGCGCCAGTCGGTGGGAGAGATGCAGTTTACCGAGGGCGGCCTTTCCGGGCCGGTGATGTTTGAGCTGTCCCGGGATGTGTGCCAGGAAAAGGGCAGCTGGGTGTGCCGCCTGGACTTTTTGCCGGAGATGGACGAGAAGACGCTGCTGGAAGAATTGCAGCGGCGCAGAAACACCCAGCTGTCGGCGGCAGAGCTGTTTACCGGCATCCTCCACAATCGGCTGGGACGGGTGCTGACCCAGGCGGCGGGGATTTCTGCCGCCAGCCCCATTGCCGCACTGGATGACAGCCAGCTACAGGAGGCAGCCCGGCTGGCAAAGCAATTTGATGCAGCGCTGACAGAGCCGCTGGGCATGGACAGTGCCCAGGTGACGGCGGGCGGCATTGTCACCGCCGAATTTGACCCTGCAACCATGGAAAGCAGACGGGTGCGTGGGCTGTATGCCTGCGGCGAGGTGCTGGATGTGGATGGCGACTGCGGGGGCTATAATTTGCAATGGGCGTGGAGCTCCGGCCGCTTGGCGGGAAGCTCTGCCGGAAAGGAACAAAATGATTAGAATACGAGATATTGCGCTGCCCCCTGCTCACAGTGCGGAGCAGCTGCAATATGAGGCGGCGCAGCTGCTGCGGCTGTCCCCCTCCCGCATCCGCAAGCTGACCATTGTGCGGCGCAGCGTGGATGCCCGGAAGAAGCCGGACGTGAAGATTATCTACACCGTGGATGTGGCGGTGGAGGGCAGCGAAAACAAAGTGCTGAAGCAAGCGGGCTGCAAGCGAGCTGCCCTAGCACCAATCAGCTGCTATCATCCCCCCAAGCCCCGGGCAGCGGCGGAAAGCCGCCCGGTGGTGGTGGGCTTTGGCCCGGCGGGAATGTTTGCGGCGCTGGTTTTGGCCATGGCAGGGCAGAATCCCCTGGTGCTGGAACGGGGCGAGGATGCACAGGCAAGACACGAAGCTGTGGAGAAATTCTGGAGCGGCGGCAGCTTTGACCGGCGCAGCAATGTGCAGTTCGGGGAAGGCGGTGCCGGTACCTTCTCTGATGGCAAGCTGAACACCGGCGTGAGTAATCCCCGGATTCACTGGATTCTGGAGCAGATGGTGGCAGCCGGGGCAGGGGAGGACATTTTGTATGATGCCAAGCCCCATGTGGGAACCGATGTGCTGCTGACGGTGGTGCAGAACATTCGCAAGCGCATCATCAGCCTGGGGGGCGAGGTGCGGTTTTCCACCCAGGTGACGGATTTGGAGCAGGAAGGCGACCACTTGACGGCACTGGTTACGGAAAGCGGCGAGAAAATCCCCTGCACCCATGCCGTCCTCGCCATTGGTCACAGCGCCCGGGATACCTTTGAAATGCTCCGGCAGCGGAGCGTGCCCATGGAGCCGAAGCCCTTTTCCATGGGTGTACGCATTGAGCACAAGCAGAAAAATATCAATCTTTCCCAATACGGGGCAGAGAACCCCGCCCTTCCGCCCGCCGACTATAAGCTGGTGAAGCATCTGGATGAAAACACGGTGTATACCTTCTGTATGTGTCCCGGCGGTTATGTGGTGGCGGCGGCTTCCGAGGAGGGGGGGGTGGTCACCAACGGCATGAGCTATGCCGACCGGGCAGGGGAGAACGCCAATGCGGCGCTGCTGGTGACATTGAATCCCCAGGTGTTCCCCTATCCGGGGGCGCTGGGCGGAATGTACTGGCAGCGGGAAATTGAGCAGCGGGCGTATGAAGTCAGCGGCTCCTATTGCGCCCCGGCGCAGCGCATTGGCGACTTTTTGAATGGCGTTCCCAGCACCGGTGCAGGGAATGTGCAGCCCACCTATCGCCCGGGGGTACATTGGTGCGATTTGCACCAGGTGCTGCCTGCCGGAATCACCGATGCACTGGAAAAGGCAATTCCTGCCCTGGACGGAAATCTGAAGGGCTTTGCTGACCCGGACGGCGTTTTGACCGCACCGGAAACCCGCAGCTCCTCTCCGGTGCGGATTCTCCGGGACGAAACCCGGCAGTCCGGCGTGCGGGGGCTGTATCCCACCGGCGAGGGAGCGGGCTATGCGGGGGGCATTATGTCTGCTGCCATTGACGGCATCCAAACCGCCGAGGCCATTTTGGAGCAGCTGTGATGCGTTCCCGTTACCAGAGGCAAAATGATGATAGTATGAGCTGATGATTTGAAAGTGCTGTTGTAGGGGTCGCCAACTTGGCGACCCGAGCGGCGAAGCCGCCTTGGCTCCACCTCTGGGG
>URPI01000184.1 GCA_900549705.1 uncultured Eubacteriales bacterium | reverse complement strand
CCCCCGGGGGAAGCCAAGCGGTGCAAACCTTTAGCCTGTACGCTCTACTACAGTGAGTGCGTGCAAACCGATTTTTGAGCGGTATTGAACCGGGGAGGTTCGGGCACTATCGTATCGGTACACGGTTCGCAGCGGCACTGCCGCCCCAAAAAGCGCCGCCCCGGGGGGAGAACCGGGGCGGCGCTTTGGCAGACTGTCGCATCGCGGGGGGATATCTGTCTGCCGAAAAAAAGAATAGACAATCGGGACAAAAAAAGCAAGCGGAAGTCGTCGAAACAGCGAAAGGAATATGGCTCCATCCGTGCGGTATATGTTCCGCTTGACAGCAATTTCCCTGGGGTGCTATACTGGGATGTACATAAAACAGAAAAGAGAGAATGCAATGGATGCGCAGGAAGAAAAGTATGTAAAGATGACAACACCCCCGGTGGAGACGCTCATTTGCCGTCTGGCTGCCCCCTGCATCGTGAGTATGCTGGTGACGGCCTTTTATAATATGGCGGACACCTATTTTGTTGGAATGCTGAAAAGCAACGCTGCCACCGGCGCGGTTGGTGTGGTGTTCTCCGTGATGGCGGTCATTCAGGCCATTGGCTTCTTTTTCGGCCAGGGCAGCGGCAACTTCATCTCCCGGGAGCTGGGGAAAAAGAATTACGACCAGGCCTCCCAGATGGCTGCCACCGGCTTTGTATCCGCACTGGCCACCGGCTTGGTCATCTGCATTTTGGGTCAGATTTTCTTGGAGCCTCTGGCGGTATTCCTTGGCTCCACGCCCACCATTCTGCCCCACACCACCGCCTATCTGCGGGTGATTCTGTATGGAGCGCCCTGGATGTGCGCCTCCTTTGTGCTGAATAATCAGCTTCGCTTTCAGGGCAGTGCCAGCTATGCCATGGTGGGCATTGTGGTTGGCGCGGTGCTGAACATTATTCTGGATCCCATCATGATTTTTGCCATGAATCTGGGAGTAGCGGGTGCGGGATGGGCAACCATCCTCAGCCAGCTGGTCAGCTTCTGCCTGCTGCTGGGGGGAACCCGGCGGGGCGGCAACATCAGAATGAATCTGGCGAATTTCCGCTTTTCCGGCTTCTATTTCTCCTGGATTTTCAAGGGCGGTTTGCCGTCCCTTGCCCGGCAGGGGCTGGCATCCGTGGCCACCATCTGCCTGAACAATGCAGCCATGGGCTATGGCGACGCGGCCATCGCTGCCATGAGTGTGGTGCAGCGCATTACCATGTTCGGTGCTTCGGCCATGATTGGTTTCGGCCAGGGCTTCCAGCCGGTGTGCGGCTTTAATTACGGTGCAGGGCTATATTCCCGGGTGCGGAAGGGCTTCTGGTTTTGTGTGAAGGTGTCCACTGTGGCGCTGCTGGCCATTGCGGCGCTGGGCTATGGCTTTGCGCCCAAGCTGGTGGCGCTGTTCCGGGATGATCCTCAGGTGGTGGCGTATGGCGCTGCGGCGCTGCGTTTCCAGTGCATCACCTTCTGCTTGCAGGGCTGGGTGGTCATGGGCAATATGATGCAGCAGTCCATGGGGAAAACCGTTCCCGCCACCTTTATGGCGGTGGCGCGTCAGGGGCTGTTCTTTATCCCTATGGTGTGGATTCTGAGTGCTGCCCTGGGCTTCACCGGTGTGCAGCTGAGCCAGAGTGCGGCGGATCTCATCACGTTCGCGGTATCCATTCCCGTTCAGGCAAGGATTCTCCGGGAGCTGCCCCAGGATAAAATTCAAAAAACAGACTGATTCCTTTTTATTGCCGGAATGTCAAAGCTGCCCGGCTTTGAAAAGAAAGCATTTGCGAGGCAGCTGCAACATAAATGATGACAAAGCGGGAAAGAATTCACAGTTCGGTAAAAAATGAAACCGGAAAATTTCTTGTATTGGTTGACAGACGGTGGTATAATATCCCTTAGAGAAAATTTTGAAAAGGGGCATATTATTATGACCAAAGTTGATATTTATTCCGGCTTCCTGGGCGCTGGCAAGACCACACTGATTAAAAAAATGATTTCCGAGGGCTACAAGGCTCAGAAGCTGGTGCTGATTGAAAATGAGTTCGGTGAGATTGGCATCGACGGCGGCTTCCTGCAGGATGCCGGCATCAACATCACCGAGATGAACTCCGGCTGCATTTGCTGCTCCCTGGTGGGCGACTTCGGCAAGGCGCTGAAAAAGGTGATTGCCGAGTATTCTCCCGACCGGGTGATCATTGAGCCTTCCGGCGTGGGCAAGCTGTCCGATGTCATCGGCGCTGTGAACAAGGTCACCTCCGATGATGTGACCCTGGGCTACACCGTGGCGGTGGTGGATGCCAGCAAGGTCAAGGTGTATATGAAGAACTTCGGTGAGTTCTATAACAACCAGATTGAAACCGCCTCCACCATCATCCTGTCCCGTACCGATTCCATTGCCCAGTTCAAGCTGGACAACGCCGTGAGTATGCTGCGGGAACACAATCAGGTGGCTACCATTATCACCACCCCCTGGAATCAGCTCACCGGAGAGCAGCTGGTGGAAGCCATGGAGGGCAAGGCTTCACTGGCGGCAGAGCTGGCCAAGATGGAGATGGAGCGCCTTCAGGATGAGGACGACGATGATGACGACTGCTGCTGCCACCATCACCACGACGGGGACGAGGATGAGCACGAGCATCATCACCATCACCACGACGAGGACGAAGAGCACGAGCATCACCATCATCACGACGGATGCTGCCATGACCACGACCATGAGGAGCATGAGCATCACCATGACCATGACGGCGAGTGCTGCCACGACCATGACCACGAGCACCATCATCACCACCATCATGCCGACGAGGTGTTCACTTCCTGGGGCGTAGAAACTGCCAAGAAGTTCACCAAGGAGGCTGTGGAAACTGCCCTGAAGGGGCTGGACACCGAAAAGTACGGCCTGGTGCTCCGCGCCAAGGGCATCCTGCCCGCTGAGGACGGCAGCTGGATTCACTTTGACTATGTGCCCGAGGAAGCCAGCATCCGCACCGGCAGCGCCGACATCACCGGCAAGCTGTGCGTCATTGGCTCCAAGCTGGACGAAAAGGGCATTGCAGAATTGTTTGGGGTGTAAGCCATGGAGCAGATTCCTGTTTATGCCTTTACGGGTTTCCTGGATTCCGGCAAAACCAAATTCATCCAGGAGACGCTGGAAGATCCCCGCTTCAATGCCGGAGAGCGCACCCTGGTGCTGATTTTCGAGGAAGGCGAGGAGGAGTACGACCTCTCTGCCTATCCCCACAAGAATGTGTACCTGGAAACATTGGACCAGCAGACTGTCACCGAGGCGCAGCTGACGGCGCTGGAAAAGAAGTACCGGGCAGAGCGGGTGGTGGCGGAGCTGAACGGAATGCAGCTGGTGGCCGACCTGTATAACCGCTTCCCCCGGA
The DNA here is from genome assembly GCA_900549705.1 of uncultured Eubacteriales bacterium. Taxonomy (GTDB): domain Bacteria; phylum Bacillota; class Clostridia; order Oscillospirales; family Oscillospiraceae; genus Faecousia. The sequence goes on along the minus strand of URPI01000184.1, from coordinate 827 downwards.
ACTGGGTGATTGCCCAGGAGGTCATGTTTGCTGACGCGACCACCTTCAATGCCTATAATTCCAATATGCGCAACCTGGTGATGGACAAGCTCATGGGGGCACAGATGGTGGTGTTCAACCGGCTGACCCCCGGCGAAGATACCATGCCCCTGCACAAGCTGGCACGGGCAGCCAACCGGCGGATTGACATCCTGTATGACTACACCGATGGCACCACCAAGTTTGACGATGTGCAGGATCCCCTGCCCTTCGACATCAATGCCCCGGTCATTCAGATTAAGGATGAGGACTATGCCCTGTGGTATCGGGATGTGACCGAGGAGCCGGAGAAGTATGTGGGCAAGACCGTCTGCTTCAAGGCGCAGGTGGCTATGCTGCGCCGCCAGAAGGAGGGAATGTTTGCCCCCGGTCGGTTCGTCATGACCTGCTGCGTGGAGGACATTCAGTTCTGCGGCATTCCCTGCCGGTATGCCGATTCCAAGAGCCTTGCTTCCCGCGCCTGGGTGCAGGTGACGGCGAAGGTAAGCGCCGAAAAGCATCCGCTGTACAAGGGGGACGTTGGCCCCGTTCTCACGGCCATCGAGGTTGTGAAGGATGTTCCCGCCGCTGACCCGGACGTGGCAACCTTCTAAAAGAGAATAAAACAAGCACCCGCCGGACTTTTCCGACGGGCGCTTTGTTATGTGGGGCATTTGTAGGGGCGGATAGTATCCGCCTGCAAGGTTGGAAAACTGAGTGGTTCAATAGATGGAACCAGCTCCCGCAACTGCCCCTTGGCTTCCCCCGGGGGGAAGCTGTCGCGTGAATTGGCACTTCGGAACCAATTC
>URPI01000183.1 GCA_900549705.1 uncultured Eubacteriales bacterium | reverse complement strand
ATCAGTCTTTTTTGGCAATCGGTTCCGAAGTGCCGATTGCCAAAAAATCCAGCTTCCCCTCGGGGGAAGCCGAGGGGAAGAAGCCATACGCTTTTACCATTCATCCAACCGCTCAGTTTCGTGGGCTTCGGGCGGATTCTATCCGCCCCTACAGTTTGGGTGGGGAAGCTGCTGCTATTCATCGAACCACACAATTGCGTGCGTTTCGGGAGGCTAAGAGCCTCCACTACAGAACTCAGAAGCTTTCGGTTTTCTCTGTGTACGTTACCGGGCGGGTCAGGGAGCCAACGTGTGGGTACAATCCCCGGTGCGTCACTGTCCGGCGGCACTGCCGCCCGCCCCTACAGATGGCTTTTACCACGCAACGAACCGCGCAGTCCTGTCAGCTGCGGGCATCTGTAGCTGCCTCTACAGCCTCAAAATGTTTTGCAGATTATCAACTCCTGTGCGAATTATTGATTCTCCGTCTTGAAATTCGGATATTCTATGGATATAATAGCGTATGTGTTTTTTGTAATCGGTAAACTGAATCATTGGAAAATCAGTCGATTGTCTGAGAAGCAAAGTTATGGGGCTGCCAGATGTGGCTGCCAGCTGCAAATTTTGCGGTAGGCGCATTGCCTGAGGGGGCAGTGCGTCTTTTCTGCTTTTCCGTGGCGTAATGGTGCGAACACGGTTTTTGACATTGCCAGAGTGCAGTCTATGGCGATTACATCGTAAATCATTATCAATCTGGAGATTACACCGATGAGGAAAATAAAAAAACGAAAAGGAAAATGGTTTGCACTTTTGTGCGCCGCCTGTGTATTGGCGGGGCTGTTGCTTGACAGGGGCAGCCGGATTGCAGTGGGGGCTGAGAATGCCGGAAGGCTGCCAACGATGATTGTAGGCAGTGACAATTACCCGCCCTATATCTACGAGAATGCGGACGGTGAGCTCATCGGCATTGATGTGGATCTGGCAACGGAGGCGTTCCGCCGCATGGGTTATCAGGCGGTTTTCCGCACCATCGATTGGGAAGCAAAAAAGGAACTGGTGGAAAGCGGCGAGATTGACTGCATCTGGGGCAGCTTTTCCATTGATGGCCGGGAGGATCAGTACCAGTGGACACGGGCTTATATGTACAGCCGTCAGGTGGTAGCGGTTCGGAAAGACAGTGAGATTGAATGCCTAGCCGACCTGGCTGGGAAGCGGGTGGCCGTGCAGTCCACCACCAAGCCGGAGGGAATCTTCCTATCCCACACGGATCCCCGCATTCCGCAGCTGGAGGAAGTGTTTTCCCTGCAAAATCGGGAGCTGATCTATCCCTATCTGAGCAAGGGCTATGTGGATGCCATTGCGGCTCATGAGGTTGCAATTTTGCAATGCATGGCCGATTATGACCTGGAATACCGCATTTTGGACGAACCGCTGCTGACGGTTGGGCTGGGGGTAGCGTTTTCCAAAACGGACGACCGCGGTCTGGCGAAGGCACTTTCCGAGACATTTGAGGAAATGCACAAGGATGGTACATTAAAACAGATTCTTGGAAAATATCTGGCAGAGCCGGAGAGATTTATGGAGGTGGACGGCTATGAAAAATAAGCTGCCTGGAAAAACCTCACGCAAGTATCCGGTGCAGGTGCAGCTTTTGCTGGGCGTTGTCATCATGGCAATCGTGGCGGCTTTGACCATTCGGTCCGATATGGCGGAAACCCAGCATATTCTTGCAACGACCGCCAGCTATATCAAGGGGCAGTGTAACCACTATGCCCGCATTGAGCTTGCCGCAGAAACCAAAAGCCTGATGCGCATCGTGGAAAGCAGCAAGCAGATTGCCCACCAGATTGAGGAGAAAGACGGCTGCATCGATCCGGCGGCATTGGAGGACTACGCAAGAACCAGTTATGTTACCGGAGTTGTTCTGCTGGGTGCGGACGGAACCATCCTTTCCCAGTACCACGAGCGTGGGCAGATGCCGGAGCCGATTTCAGAGGCACTGAAATCTGCGGCGCTGCTGGATACCGTGAACCACCCGGAAAAGCGGTATGCCGTCCGGCTCCGTTGCACGGACAGAAGCGAAATTGACCTGGCAGCGATCGCTTGCATGGGTGAAGCGGGTATTGTTGTAGCCTATTACCATACGCCGCTGGAATATATTGAATCCTTCAACCTTTCCATTGCCTCGCTGCTTTCCGGCTACAACATGGGGGATAACGGCACCATTGCGATCGGCGATGGCGAAAAAATTGTTGCCAGTAATGACGACACCCTGGTTGGACAAAGCACAAATGATGTTCCGATTCTGCGTAAAATCAAACAGACCGGCGCAGAAAACAAAATGACCAATGTGTGCCAGAGCAGCAACCCCCTTTCCCGGTATTTTGGCCTGATGGAGCGGGGGCGGAATTACTATGTGTACACCTTCCTGCCGGAGCGCGGCGTTTTCCAGAGCACACCGCGGGCACTGCTGTATACCCTGATTGCCTATGCTGCGGTTTTGCTTTGCATCAACCGTATTCGCTGGAGGGCGGCACAACGGGCTCAGGCGGAATTTGCCGAGCGCCTACAGCAAAAGAATCAGCAGCTCAGTGTGGCCGTTCAGGAGGCAGACCGCGCCAATGCGGCGAAAACCAGCTTCCTTTCCCGCATGAGCCACGACATCCGAACGCCGCTGAATGGCATTATCGGCCTGTTGGAGATTGATGCCGCGCACCCGGATGACCGGGAACTGGTAGACAGCAACCGGGAGAAAATGCGCGTATCGGCAAACCACTTGCTGTCGCTGCTCAATGATGTTTTGCAAATGAGCAAGCTGGAGAGCGGCGAAATTGTCCTGGGGCATGAACCGATTGATTTGAACCGGCTGTCCGCAGAGGTGATGACCATCATCAGCCAGCGGGCGGCGGAATCCGGCATTACCATGGAAAATGACAGGCACTCTGAACCGGTTTCCACGCCGTGGGTGTACGGCAGCCCTCTGCATCTGCGGCAGATTTTCCTGAATATCTATACCAACTGCATCAAGTATAACAAACTGGGCGGCTCCATCACCACGCTTTTCCAGTGTGTTGAGAAAGACGAAAAGACTGTAACCTATCGCTGGACAATCAGCGATACCGGCATCGGCATGAGCGAGGAGTTCCTGGGGCGTATCTTTGACCCCTTTACCCAGGAGAAAACGGATGCCAGAAGCATCTATCAGGGCACCGGGCTTGGTATGGCCATTGTCAGGGGTCTGGTGGAGCAGATGCACGGCAGCATTGAGGTCGGCAGTACATTGGGAGTTGGCTCCACCTTTACAATTACCATTCCGTTTGAAATTGCGGAATCTGTGGAGGCAAAACCCGCCCGGAGGAACGATGTCGGACAGGCGGATATTCACGGCCTGCGCCTGATGCTGGCGGAGGATAACGACCTGAATGCGGAAATTGCCAGGACGCTCCTGGAGGATGCCGGTGTGATTGTGACGGTCGTCGGCGACGGGCAGCAGGCGGTAAGCCTGTTCCGGGAGGAGCCTGCCGGAACCTTTGACGTGATTCTGATGGACATCATGATGCCGGTGATGGACGGCCTGACAGCCACGAAAACAATCCGTGCCCTTGACCGCCCGGATGCAAGAACCATCCCCATTATTGCCATGACGGCCAATGCCTTTGAGGAGGACGCAAAAAAGTGCCTGGCTGCGGGGATGAATGCCCACCTGGCAAAACCGCTGGACATTGGCAAGTTGATTGCGACAATTGCGCAATATAAGACAAAAGAGAAGTAAAAAGGTCATCCCGGATTTCCAAAAGAAATCCGGGAGGCTTTGTTTTGAAAGTTTTGCGGTTTCAAACCGCAAAACTATTGATTTTGACGTGGTTTTGCGGTATCATATCCGCAACAGGAGGTGGTCACAGTGATTGACAGACCATTATACGTTGATAAAATCATGGCCTATGCCGACACGCCCTTTGTGAAGATTCTCACCGGCATTCGCCGCTGCGGCAAGTCCACCATTCTCAAAATGATAATGGAAAGGTTGCGGAAACGCGGTATCCGGGAGGCGCAAATCGTCAGCTATCGCTTTGACTCCATGGAATATGAGGACATGACTGCAAAGCAGATGTACACTGCGCTGAAGGGGCTGCTCTGCCCGGATGGCAGAACCTATTTTTTACTGGACGAGGTGCAGGAAATCCAGGGCTGGGAAAAGGTGGTCAACTCCCTGCAATCGGATTTTGACGTGGATTTGTATGTTACCGGCTCCAA
>URPI01000182.1 GCA_900549705.1 uncultured Eubacteriales bacterium | reverse complement strand
AGAAGGTGGGGGTGGGCTCGGTGATGCCGCGCTCGGTGCCAGCCAGCTTTGCGGTAAAGCCGGACAGGAAGTAGTACTGGGTCTGCTCGGGGGTCAGGATGGACACGGGAGGCAGCACGCCGAACGCATCGGCGGACAGGAAGATAACGTTCTTGGCAGCGGGGCCTGCGGAAACGGGCTTGACGTTCTTGACAATCTTCTCGATGTGGTCGATGGGATAGGACACACGGGTGTTCTCGGTGACGGACTTGTCGTTGAAGTCAATCTTGCCGCTTGCGTCCACGGTGACGTTCTCCAGCAGAGCATCACGACGGATGGCGTTGTAGATGTCGGGCTCGGACTCCTTGTCCAGACCGATGACCTTTGCATAGCAGCCGCCCTCGAAGTTGAACACGCCGTTGTCGTCCCAGCCGTGCTCGTCATCGCCAATCAGCAGACGCTTGGGGTCGGTGGACAGGGTGGTCTTGCCGGTGCCGGACAGGCCGAAGAAGATGGCGGTGTTCTCGCCGTTCATGTCGGTGTTGGCGGAGCAGTGCATGGAAGCAATGCCCTTGAGGGGCAGGTAGTAGTTCATCATGGAGAACATACCCTTCTTCATTTCGCCGCCGTACCAGGTGTTGATGATAACCTGCTCACGGGAGGTGATGTTGAAGGCCACGCAGGTCTCGGAGTTGAGACCCAGCTCCTTGTAGTTCTCCACCTTTGCCTTGGAGGCGTTGTAGACGATGAAGTCGGGCTTGAAGTTCTTCAGCTCCTCCTCGGTGGGACGGATGAACATATTGGTCACAAAGTGAGCCTGCCATGCCACTTCCACGATGAAGCGGACAGCCATCCGGGTGTCGGGGTTTGCGCCGCAGAAAGCGTCAACAACGTACAGCTTCTTGTTGCACAGCTCCTTGACAGCCAGCTCCTTGACCTTTGCCCAGGTCTCCTCGCTCATGGGGTGGTTGTCGTTCTTGTACTCATCGGAAGTCCACCACACGGTGTTCTTGGAGTTCTCGTCTACGACGATGTACTTGTCTTTGGGGGAGCGGCCGGTGTAGATACCGGTCATGACGTTGACAGCGTCCAGCTCGGTGAGCTTGCCCACCTCGTAGCCGGTCAGGCCGGGCTTGGTTTCTTCCTCGAACAGCAGTTCGTAGGAAGGATTGTGGATGATTTCGGTTGTACCGGTAATACCGTACTTTTCGATGCCATAGGTTTCCATAGTTACTGATTCCTCCTGTAAAAATGTAAGCGATGCGGTTTTCACCGCAAATCACGGCAATGTTTGGCGAAACTGGAAAATCCAATCTCCACCGGCTATCATTTTAGCATAGTCGCGGCGGAAAGTAAACCGTAATTTTCTCTATTTCGATGTTTTTATATCGGATCATCCGGCTATTTCTTTTGCATCTGTAAAAGCCAACAAGGCAAGCAGAAAAAGATGAGAAATAATTGTAAATTTTTGAAACAATTCTTGCTTTTCCTTTGGGGTATGCTACAATATGATTTAATGGCAGTGTTACCCTAAACTGCCCGGTTTCAAGACGAAGCGGTTTGGCGCGCAGTCTGGTCACCGGGCGAGTCAGGGAACCGACGTATCGGTACGCGCCTCGCAGCGTCATTAAAAAGGAGAAAAAATGGATAAAGATACCTTTACCTTTGCGGATTTCAAGGCGCTCCCCTTCAAGAAAAAGGTGAACCATGTCCTGTATTATTATAAATGGTATATCGTTGGAGGAATCGCTTTGGTGTGTCTGCTGATTTCTCTGATTACCACGATTGCCGACAATCAAAAAGAGGTGTTGGTTTCCGGTATCTTCATCAATAACGCCACCAACCAGGCAGGTTACGACCACTTGCAGCAGGACTATTGGACATTCTGCGGCAGCGATAAGGATACCCGTGTCGATTTGGTAACCGGGCGCACGATAAACTTCAATTCCGAAACCCTCTCACGAGAGGATGCCGCCGCCTTTATGGCGGTGGCCAGTATGATTGCTGCCCGCACCCTGGACTATATTATTACGGACGAAGACAGCTTAGACGACTTTATGGGACAGGAAATCATCCTGGATTTAAAGGAGATTTTACCGGAACAGGAGCTTGCTGCCCTGGACACCATAGAGTTGGACGGCATTACCGCTGCCATTCGCCTGGAAAGCAGTGACTTTGCCCGGAATTATCCCCTGGCGGCAGAGAAAAGCGTCCTGCTCATTGTTGGTTGCACCCAGGATTTCCAGAAGGATGCCGCGTTTATCCGCTATGTAATGGGTAATGGCGATGGCGATGGCGAATAAGCCGCATTTCTGTATTTCCTGCAAGATTGCAATCATCCTGCTGGTGCTCTGCCTCCTCTCTCCTGCTGTGCTTGCAGAACCGGAGGCCGTAACCGCCGCCCGGCAGAGTGTGGTGCATCTCTACGGCATGGGCACGGACAGCGAGAACGGCACCCGTCTCCGGTGGACAGGTACCGGCATTGCAGTGGGCATTGCGGGAGAGGAAACCGATGTATTCCTGACCAATTGGCACGTGGCATCTGGAAACGGGCAATGTGCGCCGGAATCGGTGCAGCTCTGGATTCTGCGGGACGATGCCGTGTTTGATTCCAAGCAAGCGCCTCTGGCTGAATATGCCTTCCCCTGCCGGGTGCTGTGTAGCACCGGAGGGTTCCCGGATATGGCCGTTGTCCAGACGGCAGAACCCGTTCCGGGCTGCCCGGCGCTGCCCCTGCTGTCCTCCCGGCGGGTGGCCGATGGGACGGAGGTTTACGCGCTGGGGTTCCCCGGAATTGCCAACCTTACTGTTTCCGCGCCGGAAAATGTGACCGTCACGCAGGGAATCGTGCAGATGCACCTGACCATGGCCTCCGCAGGCGATACCCGGTGCCTTGTTCATTCCGCTGCCATTGCCCCCGGCTTTTCCGGCGGCCCGCTGGTAAACGCCCAGGGAGAAGTGGTGGCCGTCAACACCTATGGCTTTGAAAAAGAGAAAACCGATTCTCTTTTCTGCGCGGTTTACAGCGACTACGCCATGGAACTGCTGGAGCAGCAAAAAATCCCCCATACCCAGGCCAAGAGCGGCAGCCCGGCGCGGGCATTTTTGCAGAACCTGTTTTATCGGGCAAATATGCGCATCTGCGGCGGTGGGATTATCTTTTTTGCTGGAATTCTTGCTTTTTTCCTGTTGATGGGGTATGATATGAAACACAAACACAGGCGCGGGCGCGCCCACAGCGAAACGGCGAAAAACAATGAGGATACTCATTTCCCCACATAGGCCATCAGGCCGCCCTATCCGTTGACTATTTGATGAGAGGTGTCAGTTTTATGAAAAGAGTTGCGGCATTGCTGCTTTGTGTTCTGCTGTGTGCATCCCTTGCGGTTTCCGCCGGAGCACAGCCACAAAAACTGCTGTATCCCGGCACGGTGATTGCCGGTGACCATGTTTATTTGGTTGGCATTCCCCTGGAAGGGGGCAATATCCGCGTCACTGCAAACGGGCAGGAAATCCCTGCCAATGTGGTTTCTGTTGCGGGGGCGCAGTTGGGCGTAACCTACTACTGCGTTGTCAGCACCACCAGCAGCATGAGCCAGCTCCAGCAAGATCAGCAGCGTGCCGGCTTGAATGCCATCAATGATGCCCTGGGGGCCAATGATTCCCTGGTGCTGGTAACGATGGGGCGTAGCGTGGAGTTTGGCGAAAAGCTTACCGACAAGGAATCCCGCAGCAAGGCCATTGAGCAGGCCTGTACGCCGGGCACCTATGGCACCAATCTGTACGATGGCATCGACACCGTTCTGAAAACCATTACAGAGCAGGAGCAAGGCCCCAACTGTGTGATTTTCTTCGCGGAGGGCATCGACAATGCCGATATTGTCAAGGTCACCGAGGAGCAGGCCGGGAGAGCCGTGCAGAATGCGGGGCTGTGCGTCAATTTTGTGGCGCTGCTGACTCCCCCGGTGACCACCTATGCCCGCGGGGGCGCAGACCGGCTTGCCCGATTTGCAGCCCTCTCCAACGGCGGCGTTTGCCGGATTCCCCTGGACATGGAGGATGCTGATGCATTGAGTGCTGCGCAGAAAGCCGTGCAGGAGCTGGTAAGTACCGTCAACGGCTGGGCGGCCATTGAGCTCAGTGCCGCCGACCTCCCCCGTGATGGCAAGACCGTGGAGCTGAACGTGACCTGGACGGGCAATGGCGTGACGATGGAGGACACTGCCTCCGTTGCGGTTGCCCAATTCCAGGGCGGCGTGCATGTTGTGGGTAATCATCAGGC
>URPI01000181.1 GCA_900549705.1 uncultured Eubacteriales bacterium | reverse complement strand
TCGGGTCACACCGTTCTCTGCGACAAAATAGTTACTTGTCACTATTAAGCCTTGTGGTATCGGGGTTTTCCGGTGCAATATCTTTTTTGGTTGCACAACATGGTTGCGGAGGCAGGACTCGAACCTACGACCTCCGGGTTATGAGCCCGACGAGCTTCCAACTGCTCTACTCCGCGATATAAACTTCTTTGAACCTCTCAGTTCTTGGGTATTATAGCATGGCTTTATCCGTTTGTCAACAGCTTTTTTCCGTCGAACGAAGGTACCCTTGGATTTTACTTGCGAACCGGGCTGCAAGGGGGTATAATAAGGCCACAAAATCGCAAGGAGGGAACCCTTATGCAATATCGTTCCGACCGATACGGCAACAAGATTTCCGCGCTGGGCTATGGCTGTATGCGTTTCACCCAGAGCGGCGGCAAGGTGGATGTTGCCAAAGCGGAAAAGGAAATCATGGAAGCCTACCGGGGCGGCGTGAATTATTTTGACACCGCCTACATATATCCCGGCAGCGAGGCGGCACTGGGAGAAATTCTCGCCCGCAACGGCATCCGTCAACAGGTAAACATTGCCACAAAGCTGCCCCACTATCTCATCAAAAAGCCGGAGAGCATGGAAGTCTATTTTTCTGAGGAGCTGCATCGGCTGAAAACCGACCATGTGGACTACTATCTCATGCATATGCTCACGGATGTAAAGACCTGGGAACGGCTGATGTCCCTGGGCATTGTAGAATGGCTGGCCGAGAAAAAGAAAAGCGGACAGATTCGGCAGGTTGGCTTCTCCTACCACGGAAATTCTGATATGTTCTGCAAGCTTCTTGACGTATACGACTGGGATTTCTGCCAGATTCAATACAATTATCTGGATGAAAACTCCCAGGCAGGCGTGACCGGGCTGCACCACGCTGCGCAAAAGGGCTTGCCGGTTATCATCATGGAGCCACTGCGGGGCGGACGGCTGACCGGCGGCCTCCCCGCCTCGGCGCGGCACATACTGGATCACGCGCCCATCTCCCGCACCCCTGCCCAATGGGCATTCCGCTGGCTATGGGATCAGGAAGAAGTGACCTGTGTGCTCAGCGGCATGAACTCCTTGGAAATGGTGCAGGAAAATCTATGCACCGCTGACGAAGCCCGCCCCGGCTGCATCACCCAGCAGGAGCGTGAAATCTACCGCAAGGTGGTTGATGCCATCAACGAAAATATGAAGGTGGGCTGCACCGGCTGCCGGTACTGTATGCCCTGCCCCAGAGGGGTGGACATTCCCGGCACCTTTGCTGCCTACAACCGCATTTCCTCCGACGGCTACTGGAAGACGCTGACGGAATACTTCATGATGACCGGCGTGCGACGGGACTACACCGGCCCCGGCAACTGCATTGGCTGCGGCAAATGCGAGCAGCACTGCCCCCAGCATCTGCCCATCCGGCAAGAGCTGCAAAACGCAAAGAAAGCACTGGAGGGTGTGCCCTATAAAGTCGTCAAAAAGGTGCTTCCGTACGTCATGAAATACTGATTTCCCAGAGGAGCATAAACATGATATGGGTACTTTTGTACGTTAGCCTGATTTTGGCAGGCTTTGGCTGCGTCTTCTATCTGAGCCGGAAACTCCGAACTCACCAGCTTCTTTGGCGGCTCTCCCGGCGGAAGCCCATCCTCCTGAGCTATGCCATTATTCTGATTCCCCTGGCCGCCGTTTGTCTCTTGCTCGGATTTACCAACATGATGGTCGTCCTGGTACACCTGACCCTGTTCTGGGTGTTGTCAGAGCTGCTGCAAAAGGCAATGGGTCGGAAAAAGGCCCTGCGGCACAACTATGCCGGGTTGCTGGCGCTGCTGCTGACCGCCGCCTACCTCTGCACCGCTTGGGCGATGGCGTTCCACGTCCGGCAGGTGGATTACACCGTCGCCACCCAAAAGCCGGTTGGCTCCCTGCGGGTTGCCCTGATTGCCGATTCCCATATCGGCACTACCTTCAGCGGAACCGAATTTGCAGAGCAGCTTCAACGGATTGAAGCCCAGAACCCGGATGTGCTGGTGATTGCCGGTGACTATGTGGATGAATCTACCTCCCGGAAGGACATGGAGGATGCCTGCCGCGCCCTGGGGCAGATGCATACCACCTATGGCATTTATTACGTTCTGGGCAATCACGACTGGGGATATTACACCAACCGCCGGGACTTTTCCGGCGAAGACCTGGTTGCCGCATTGGAGGAAAACGGCGTGACGGTGCTGCAGGATGAGGCTGCTGTCATCGATGACCGTTTTACCATCCTTGGCCGGAAGGATGCCTCCCAGGAGCTGTACACAGGCCAGCCCCGGGAAACCATGGAAGCCCTGATGAAAAAGGCAGAAGGTGGAACCTACTCCATCGTCCTTGACCACCAGCCCCGGGATTACGATGCCCAGGCAGCAGCAGGTGCTGACCTGGTGCTCTCCGGCCATACCCACGGCGGGCAGTTCTTCCCCCTGGCGCAGCTGATGGACAAGCTCCATTTGGGCGGAAACGACCTGGTTTACGGCCATAAGCAGATGGAACACACGGATTTTATCGTCACCTCCGGCATCTCCGACTGGGCGTTGAAGTTCAGAACCGGCTGCGGCTCGGAGTTTGTCATCGTGAATATCCGGGGACAATGAACAATTGTGAACAAATATCGGATGTTTTATGAACTTTAGCACTCGTCTCTTGACAGTGCTAAAAACAGTGCTATAATACAGGTGTTCCTTGAAAGAGGAATGGTAACAAAAGGAATTCGCCAACGGCTGGCGTTCTACCGACCGCCTACGAGCTAAATGAATTGGAGGAATGACTTATGTTGCCTAGCATTTTTGGTGAGAACTTGTTTGATGATTTCTTTGCTGCCCCCTTTGGACTGATGAATACCGGTCGAACGGATGAAGCGCTGTATGGCAAACACGCACGCAACATGATGAAGACCGATGTCCGTGAGACAGAGAACAGCTACGAGCTGGATGTTGACCTGCCCGGCTTCAAGAAGGACGAAATTACCGTTGACTTGAAGGACGGTTATCTGACCATTGGCGCAACCAAGGGTCTTGATAAGGACGAGCAGGACAAGAATGGCAAGTACATCCGCCGGGAGCGTTATGCCGGCGTGATGAACCGCAGCTTCTATGTCGGCAACGCAGTTCGCCCCGAGGATATCGGTGCGAAGTACGAGAACGGCATTCTGAAGCTGTCCGTGCCTAAGGCTGTGAAGAAAGAGCTTCCTGTTTCCACCAGCGTGTCAATCGAATAACCGATTGGCGGAAGCCCCTGACCGATTTCTCGGTCAGGGGCTTTTTGCTGTCTTGTAAAAAATTTATTCCGCGCTCAGCAGCTGGATATGGAAATTCAGCTCCTGCCCAGCCATTTCGTGATTGGCATCAAAGGTGACGGTTGCGTCGTCCTTTGCAACCACCTTCACCAGGAAGGGCTGGCCCATCTGATTATACAAATAAACCTTCTGCCCCACGGTCAGGTCTTCGGAACCGGGCAGCTGGGCAATCTCCACCGGGAAAATCATGGAGGGGTCCGGCTCTCCATAGGCATCGGCAGGCAGCAGATGGATGTCAATCTCCTCCCCTACTTCCATATTGGCAACGGCGGCATCAAAGCCGGGAATCATCATCCCCGCGCCGCACACAAATTCCAGAGGCTCGCCCCGGTCATAGGAAGCGTCGAACTGGGTGCCGTCATTGAAAGTACCTCGATAGTGTACCTTCACGGTCTTGTCCACATTCTTCCCCTCCGGCTTGGAACCGTGGCAGCCACAGCAGCCGCCGCAGTCACCGCCGCAGCTGCAATCCTCGCCCTCGTCATGGTGGCAGTTGACCCCGCAGGATTCCAGCTCTCCGCTCAGATAGGCCTGCACCGCAGCATCCGCGTCTCCCTGGATGCCGGACACCACGCCAATGCCCACCAGGTTCAGTGCAGTCTGCATCCCCTCGCCCAGACCGCCGCAGAGCACCACGTCAATCTCGTTCTCCTTCAGGAAGTCTGCCAGCGCCTCATGGCCGGTTCCGTTGGTGGCAACCACCTTGGCTTCCGTCACCGCGCCGTCCTCTATCCGGTAGACCTTAAACTGCTCTGTTTTTCCAAAATGCTGGAAAACAGAGCCATTTTCATAAGTAACTGCAAGATTCATTGGAAATTCTCCTTTATTTTTTTACCATCATACCATGAAAAGGAGTCTCCGTCAATATGACGGCTGCGCTATCTTCCCAGCTGCCAGAAGGCCACGGCGCCCCCTCGAACGGGACGTGCTGCTTGCGCATCTTGTTCCAGATCGAGAAGATCGA
>URPI01000180.1 GCA_900549705.1 uncultured Eubacteriales bacterium | reverse complement strand
GTACACATTTAAGACAAAAAAAATTACCTTTGATTCTGTTGAAGAGATTCCGTGGCCGGCAGTCCGGGCAATGCTGCATCAGTTCCCAGGCAACCGCCTGCTTTACACCGGAGTTGGCCGCCGCCTCCTCGACAACGACTACCTGTCTTTTTTCAGCCAGCAGCGGAAGCAGCGCCTCCGCTGAAATATCCGTCAGCTGCATCAGGCGCACCACGGCGGCGGAGATGCCGGACTGCGCCAGCTTTTCCGCTGCCTCCATGACGGAATTTATCATGGTTCCGTAGGTTATCAGGGTCACGTCCCTGCCCGCCCGGTGGCGGACAGCCTTTTGCTTACCGTCCCAGGAAGAAGCGGTGTACGCCCCCTCGGTACCCCTGGGATAGCGAACCGCAACGGGGCCATTACAGTCCCGAATGGCCCAGCACAGCATTTCCTGCTGCTCCTTCAGGCTGGCCGGAGCCAGCACACAGAAGCCGGGCATCTGGCGCAGGAAGCCCACATCAAACACGCCGTGATGGGTTGGACCATCATCTCCCACCAGACCGGCACGGTCAATTGCAAACACCACATGCAGGTGTAACAGCGCCACATCCTGCATCATCTGGTCAAAGGCGCGCTGCAAGAAGGTGGAGTACAGCGCCACCACGGGAACCATGCCCTGCTTGGCAAGTCCGCCGGCCATGGAAACAGCGTGTTCCTCGGCGATGCCCACGTCAAACAGGCGCTCCGGGAACTGGCGCATATACTTCAGCAGCCCCGTACCGCCGGGCATGGCGGCAGTGATGGCGCACACATTCGACTGCTGCTTGGCAATGGACACCAATGTATCTCCGAAGGAGTCGGAGAAGGTATAGACCTTGGCCGCCAGCTTCTTGCCGGTCACCGGGTCGAATTTTCCGATGCCATGAAATTTTGCCGGGTCTTCCTCTGCGGGTGCATAGCCCTTGCCCTTTTTGGTAACCACATGAACCAGGGCAGGCTCCTGCAAATCCCGGGCGGCACGAATAACCGAAATCAAATCGTTCACGTCATGGCCGTCCACCGGGCCAAAATACTTCAGCCCCATATTTTCAAAAATGGTGGTTTGCAGCAAAAAATGCTTGATTCTCTTTTTTGCCCGGCTGGTTAATAGATACACTTTTTTGCCGCCGGGAATCTGGTACAGGGTATTGCGATACCATCGCTTCACCCCCAGATACCGCTCGCTGGAACGAAGCTTTGAAAAATGATGGGAAATGCCGCCCACGTTTTTGCCAATGGACATCTCATTGTCATTGAGCACAATCACGATGGGCTCCCGGCTGTCGGCGGCATCGTTCAGCCCCTCATAGGCCATGCCGCCGGTTGCTGCACCATCGCCCATCAGGGCAACCACCTGATAAGACTTTTGTTGCAGCGTTCTTGCCCGTGCCATGCCCAAGGCAATGGACACGGCGCTGGAAGCATGACCCGCCACAAAGGCATCGGTAATGCTTTCCTCCGGCTTGGGGAAGCCGGACATCCCGCCAAACTGGCGCAGGGTGGTAAAATTCTCACGCCGTCCGGTGAGGAGCTTGTGGACATAGGACTGATGCCCTACGTCAAACACCAGACGGTCCTTTGCGGTGTCGTATACGGTTTCCAGTGCCACCGTCAGCTCCAC
The DNA here is from genome assembly GCA_900549705.1 of uncultured Eubacteriales bacterium. Classification (GTDB taxonomy): domain Bacteria; phylum Bacillota; class Clostridia; order Oscillospirales; family Oscillospiraceae; genus Faecousia. Next base: position 2,670 of record URPI01000180.1, on the reverse strand, counting down.
CACGCCCAGGTTGCCTGCCAGATGGCCGCCGGTCTGGGAAACGCTGGATATTAAAAATTGCCGAATTTCCGCACACAATGCCGTGCGTTTTTTCTCTGACAGACGCAGGAGATCTTCATGGCAATTGATGTTTGGTAAAATCTCCACAAGCAAACACTACCTATCTCTTTTTTTTGAAAACAGGGAACAGAAGCGGCGGAACACATGAATCACCCTGCCCGCAAAATGCACAATCTGGGTGCAGGAATTGATGGCATAGGATTTCCCCACCGCCTTGCCGCCCACGGTAAGGGCTGCCACCAGCGCCGACAGCACCAGGGGCAGGACGCCACTCCAGGAAAAGGTAAAGTGGGCAACAGCTTTGGAAGCAATGGCCGCTGAGGCAGAACCGGACACAACGCCGCAGATATCACCCACTACGTCGTTACAGATGGATCCCACGCGCTCGGCATTGCGCAGCAGCTGGATGGCCTCCTGCGCCCCCGGCACCTTTCGGGCAGCCATAGAATGGAAGGGGCGCTCGTTGGCAGAGGTGACAGCCACGCCAATCACATCAAACACAATGCCCACCAGAATAATGGCAAGCAAAATAAAAAACGCCGCAATGAGCCCACTACTGGACAGCAGCTCCTCGGAAAGAAAGCTGATTGCGCCGGATACAAAAAGGGTAATCACCGAAATGGTTGCCACCCATTTTACTGTTTTCTTACTCATACTCATATGAATGGGAAGCGGCCTTGCCGCATCCTCCGTTTTTAATAATAACGGCAGCAGACGGGATAAATCTTACGGCTTAGGTCGGGTTGGATTTCCCCGGGAAAAACCTGCCGTTACCGCACAGGCCGTTTCCATTTGATTTCCCCGCTTCGGCGTTGCCAACCGAAGTACCCGATTGCCACTTAGTCCGTACCGCAATCCCCCGTCTGCCCAGTTACGACAGCCTAGGTGTTTTCCACGACAGAGTTTGCCATAGTCTTAGCCTCTTTTGCAAGCATGGTTTCCAGAAGCGATTTCAGCGACTGTTCCGGCCGGCAACGTTCTGCTGCATGATCCTCTTTTCCCTCATGCTCACTCAAGGCAGGCTACACTACACGCAGCACACGACTCTGCGCACTGCCTTGCAGGTTCCTATCCTGGTTCGTATGCGAGCGGGCCTCAAGCTTGAGGAGCTGTCCGTCGTCACACAACACCAGGTCTCCACGGAAACCGGGTCGTATGTCCCATGCCATTAGGACGCGCCCGGAATCCTTAACCCCCAGCATCCACCCTAAACTGGGCGTAAAAAGCAGACACCAGGGACTTCATCGATGTGCCCTTCAAAGGATTTTTAGGCCCTTCCTGGAAGATGGCCACCCCGACTAGGATACTGCACCGTTTACCTTGTATATTAGCATACTTTCCGTGAATATACAAGTATTTTTTCAATAATTGTATAAGGAATCCTTTTTCTTTTCCGTTTATTCACAAATTGCCTTGACAAACCAGTCGTCCACGATATCCCTATGGGTGATCGCTATTTCAATATTCCCGATTTCCTCCCGGCTGAAAAAGCGAAGATCCTTGGATTCTCTGCTGATGTGCATTTCCGGCTCCTCCTCCAGTTCCAGCGCGTATACCACGATCACCATGCGCCAGATGCTGCCGTCCCGGAAGGCGGCGATCCGGCCGGGGTTGTCGTACACCGCCAGCTTCCGGAACCGTTCCGGGGCGATGCGCAGTCCCAGTTCTTCATAGACTTCCCGAACGATGGCCTGCCGGCCGGTCTCCCATTTTTTGCAGCCGCCGCCGACCAGCCCCCAAACGTCGGAGTCGCTGCGCTTTTCCAGCAGCAGGCGGTTTTTGCAGGTGATGATGGCATTTGCCCCCAGATGGGCGGGCATGGTGGTTTTCGGCGCGTCCTTGGGGGCGCCGTTGTAAAAGGTCACGATTGCCATAGTGCTTCCTCCCGGACAGTTTCTTACCACCATAATACAACAATCTCCCCATAATTTCCACTGTGAAAAATCAATACACCCTGTCCATCAGGCACCAGCAGTGGGCGCGGATGAGGTATTTCAGCGCAAATTGCCGCTGCCGCCCGTCCACCGTCCCCCGGCACAGAAATATCCTCGCTTCCACGCCCACGTAGGGGACTTCCTTCACGCTGATCACTTCGTCAATATTCACCCGGATAAGCCCCTGTTCCTCGTCCTCCACCCGCAGCCGCAGCGGGCGGATATCCCCGCTGGCGCTGCATACCGATATCACATCCACCGGACACGTTTTCCGCACCATCGCGCCCACCTCCTTTTGTTTTTGTCATTATAGCACATTTGTTCGATATATGCAAGAGGAATTTTGTGGTTGCGCCGCCGCCCGGCGTCTGGTATAATGAGAAAAGATAAAAATATTGGGAGAACTTCTATGCTGAAATACCCCTGTCTTGTCCTCGACCACGACGATACCGTCGTGCAGAGCGAGGCCACCGTCAATTATCCCTTCTTCTGCTACATTCTGAATCAATTCCGCCCGGGGACGAAAATCACCCTCCACGAGTACGCCGAGGGCTGCTTCCGTCTGGGCTTTGCCGACATGTGCCGGAAGTGGTACAACTTTACCGAGCAGGAAATTGTGGACGAATACCACGGCTGGCAGAAATACATCGTCGATCACATCCCCGCCCCCTTCCCC